>JACQVT010000025.1 GCA_016209665.1 Planctomycetota bacterium
ATCCTGCACTACGAAGCCCAGACGACGGAAGATGTGGCTCAAATCGCGGCGGCGATGAACCGGAAGTTCATGGAGGTCGCCGGTCCGGGAGACTTCGTGACGTGCTTTCTTGCTCGTCTCCGTCCGGAAGGGTCGATCGAGTACGTGCGGGCGGGCCATGATCCGGGCGTTATCGTTCGAGGCACCGGTTCGGCCGAGCTGCTGGCTGATGGGGGGGCGCCCATCGGTATTGCGACCGGAGATGCGTATTTGACATCGCGCGCCACGCTTAATTCAGGAGATCGCCTGTTTCTCTATACGGATGGATTGCATGAGGCGGCGTCAGACACCGCCCTGTCCTTCGGCCGGGAGCAACTTGCGGATCTGCTCGTCGAGACGAGCGGTGTTTCGCCTGCGGAGCAATTGGATGATGTCATCAAGACCGTGGCTTCGTTCGCAGGCGATCGCGGGTTTGACGATGACGTGACCCTACTCTGTGTCTGGCGGAGAACGCCTGCCTCGATCGAGTAGACCCGCCTTCGTGACTGGTACCTCAGGGGCCAGCGACCGGCCGCCATGGCGCCTTCCGGACCGTTCCATGTGTTGGAATAGGGCCGCCTCCGGTCAAAATCACGGCCTCGTGGCTGTGACGAATCGACTTGGCCCATGTAGGCGTTCCGCGACAATGATTCGCCTCTGCGTTTTCGCGTCACTGAGTCCACCCCAAGCCTGAGAGTACCAGCGGATGTACGCGGTCAGGGAGGGGGTTCGGTTACAGGTAGAGCACTACATAACGGATCGACCGCGCGGTCCAAGCAAGCCTCGCGGGCCTAGACACCGGGTAGAGCGAAGCTGCCAAGCTCGAAGAGATGGCATCCCTAATCACGGTGACAAGTCCGGCCAAGGCTTCTATCGAGCGGTCGCCGTCGTCAGACCCGGCACGATCGCCCTACTGCAACGCATGACAACTTCCACGAGGCGCAAATAGCCGGACGGCAGCAAGACCGTCTCCAGTTGCCGACCGGTCGACCATTCCGCTGGCACACTCATCGCTCCGCCGGTTGTCGCAACGATCAGGCCGACAGCTCCCTGACTGGTCGAGTCCAGCTTCTTGAGCGTGGGCAGATACCTCGTGAAATCGAACTGAGATCGGGCAAAGATCAGTGCGGTGGTGGGCCGTTCGGGTTCAAGCCAGCCGAGCTGTTTGAAAAAGAGCGAGAATGGATCGCCCGGGGAGTCTGACCCCAAGACGGCAATTCGAGGAACGGTTGCGGTGCGATGACGAGGGATGACGGGTGTCCCAGGTTCGTTTTCGGCGTGCGGCGGGGTGACCGGAATGCGTAACCACCTTTTGGACAAGGAGATACGTCTGAACGTCTCAGGTTTCTTCATCTATCTGAAGAGAGGCGGGCAGGGATGCCCGCTCCCCAGGGGAGCATACGTGAGGCGGGCAGGGATGCCCGCCCCCCAAGAGACCCGTCAGTCGCGGGTATTCAGAGTTCTTGCCGGAATTGGTGGATGAGCTGGTCGGCGGCCTGGTCGGTGAGGGCTCCTTCGAGCCAGGTCACGCCGACGTGGAAACGGCCGGCGGTTTCGGAGAGGCCGAGGGCCAGGGGCTTTTCGGGCCAGCAGATGGTGGCGGCGAAGCCGCCCCGGACGGGAAGGCCGCCCCATTCGCGGGCGCCGCCGATGAGCCGGCCGGCGTATCGGAAGTGCATGGTCGAACGGTCGCCCCGGATGAGGAAACGGGAGCGGTCGTTGAGCTTGCAGAGCCGTGCGTACCGGTACAGCCACAGCCAGCGGGCCAGGACCCAGGCACGGCGATGCTCGCCGCGGCGCAGTTGATCGATGATCTCGCGGGTCAGTTGCTCGGCTAGGGCGGCGTCGTCGAGGTGCTCGTTCACCGGGCGTTCGAGGTAGACGAAGCCGAACTCGTTGCCCGGCAGCGACGCGGGCAGCGCTCCTTCGCGCAGGGCCACGGGCCAGTGAGCCCGCACGGTGGCGTGGCGATAATCGGCGGCGAGGGCTTGGCGCTGCATGAGCCGAAAGGCGGCGCCCAGCATGGCGATCCCCTGTCGTCCGAACCCGGCCACGGCGGTTGCATGCCGGCGAAGGGCGGCGCTCTCCGCCTCATCCAGGGCGACGACTCTCAGCCGCAGCCGGTTGGCCGACGGCGCTCCCCAGAGGCGACAGAGGTTGACGGAGCAGGCCGGAGGCCTCGGCCAGCGGGGCTTCGGTTGGCCCACGGAGAGTCCCTCCGGCCTCGGAGTCGGACGCGGCGGGCTCGGATCGAGACCCGCGTAGTAGCGGCCCAGGGCCTGCAAAAGGAAATCGCCCCCACGACCATCCGTGAGCACGTGGGACCACTTGAGGATCAGCACGTGGCAGCCGGACTGGAGCCTGCGGGCGAAAATCTGGACCGGCGGATCATCCCGTGGGTCCAGCTTGCGGTTGAGGATAGTTTCCGCGAGCGGGGCAGGTTCGGTATCCGCGGTGGCTTCCTCGAACTCAATCGGTATGGTCGCGGCGGGTTCAACGACCCAGCGGGGGTGCCTGGCCCAGCGGGGCTTGTGCAGCCTGGCTCGGGTGAGCACGTGGCACTCGCCGAGCCGGCGTGCCGCGTCGATCAGCCGCCCACGATTCAGTTCGCCCTCCAGCATCAACGTCAGCACGCAGTTAAAGCCGATGCCGTCCTGCCGCTGGAGCGTGTGGTCAAGCGCCGCCAGCACGTTGTCGATCGGATTGAGAGGGACTTGCAGACACATGGGCGAAGGTGGACTGCATGCGCTTGCGGATCTGGCGGTGCGAGCCCTCCGACCCGGTCCGCGAGCGTTCAACGCGCGACGACGGCGGGTCCGTGACAGTCCGGCCGGCGACCGCAAGATGGTTTTTTTCAGAGCCCGGAGCGTCAGCGGCGGGTCACGCCGACATCCGCAGGGTCGGCTGTATACCAAGCAATCCGCTCGCTTGCGCTCGGGGCTCTGACATGCCTCGCCGATTGCGTCGTGGACCCGGCGAGGGCGGAGTATAGCACAGTTGAGAGGTTCTGGCAGGATTCATGGGACCGGCTTCGAGCGCGTCAATGGGACCGGCAAGATGCCGGTCCCTCACACGACCGTGTTGGATGGACTTGCTTGCCCGGTCCACGGCGGGCGGATATTGTGTCGCCATGCCCGACGTTGCCGCGGTGATCCGGTCGCTGCTGTCGCAGAACGCGTCGGTGCGCGACCTGGGGGACCAGGACGACCTGCTGGGAACGGGAATCCTGGACTCCGTTGGCGTGCTGAGTCTCGTCGCCGGGCTTGAGAAGTCTCTCGACCTGAAGATCGACACGCGGCACCTGACGGAGGAGAACTTCCGCAGCATGTCGGCGATCGCCGCGATGGTCGAACGGCTGGCGACGGACCGTGCATCCTGAAACCCTGAAGAACCGACCGGCTGGAAGCCGGTGCCACAAGGGTTTTGGGATGCACTTCAGGGGGACGGCTGATGAACCTCTCGCTGTTCGTGCGCGAATCCGCCCGCCGGTTTCCCGACAAGCCGGCCCTGATCGTGGGGGAGCGGGTGTGCACCTACGGCCAACTGGAGCGCGGCATCGAGCGGACCGCTGCTGCTCTGCGTCGGGCAGGCGTGCGGCCGGGCCGCAAGGTGGCCTTGACCGCCCCCAACGGACCCGAGTTCGTGACCGCGCTGATGGGCATCCTGCGGGCCGAGGCGGTGGCGGTGCCGGCGGCCTCGGACATGCGCACGCCTGAGCGCGACCAGATGATCGATCTGGTTCAGTGCGAGTACCAGTTGGCCCGCCGGCCCGCCGGCGCCGGCCCCGCGGTTGCGTTCAAGGCCCTGGACGATGACGCCGCCCGCGAACTCTTCCTGGAGCCGACGGCCTATCTGGAGCAGGGACCGCCGGATCGGCGGCTGCTGGACGTGGATGCCTCGAACATCCGGTTCACGTCGGGGAC
>JACQVT010000703.1 GCA_016209665.1 Planctomycetota bacterium
CGCAAGGGCTGGTTCGAACGGGCGGACGGCGGCACGCTGTTCCTGGACGAGATAGGCGAGCTGCCGCTGGCCGCCCAGGTGCGGCTGCTGCGGATTCTGCAGGACGGCGTGTTCGAGCGGGTCGGCGGGCAGCGGCAAATGACGGTCGACGTGCGAATCGTAGCCGCCACCCACCGCAACCTGCAGGAGATGGTCGGCAAGGGTCAGTTTCGCGAGGATTTGTGGTACCGTCTAGTGGTGTTCCCGATCGATCTCCCGCCGTTGCGGGACCGGCGCGAGGACATCCCCGCCCTGGCCGCCCATTTCGCCATGCGGGCCTCCCGCAAGTTTGGGTTTCGCCCGCTGTCACCCTCACCGCAGGACGTCAACCTGCTGTGCGGGTACGCCTGGCCAGGCAACGTCCGTGAGCTGGCGGCGGTGATCGACCGGGCCGCCATCCTGAGCGACGGCACTACGCTCGGGATCGCCAAGGCCCTCGGCGTGGTGCCGAGCACTCCGTCACGCAGGCCGATGGGCGAAGACACCAATGACGGCGAAGCGCTGGCAAGTGACGGCACCGGTTTCCTCACGCTCGATGCCGCGATGGCCCGCCACGTCGAGAATGCTCTCCGCCGCACCGCCGGCCGGATTGAGGGCGCCGCCGGTGCCGCCCGTCTTCTGGGCATCAACCCCCACACGTTGCGGGCCCGCATGCGCAAGCTCAGCATCGACTGGCAGCAGTTCCGCCCGTGATTCTTCGTCGCAGCGACTCGTCGCCGGGTGGCGACCGCCGTCCATGCTTCCGCCCCAACCACGGGGCGCGGTACACTGGTGCAAATGGCCACCGCCGACGTCGTCTGTCTGCTGGGCGCGACGCCGGCGGACGTGTGTGGATGAGAAAAGCTGATAGCTGCCATCGTGGGCATCGTTTTCCTCCTCGCCCGAGTGCTCAGGTAGGCCCGGTGGTATAATGCGGGCCGAGCGCGAAGCAAGACCGGGGGTCAGTTCGCTGGAGATCGCGCGATGCCGGGTGGTGACAGCGTTTTATACACGATCGGCCACTCCAACCACTCGGCGGAGACCTTCGCCGGCCTGCTGAAATCTCACGGAATCACCGCCCTGGCCGATGTTCGTTCATCGCCCTACAGCCAGTACTGCCCCCAGTTCAGCCGCGAGGCTTTGTCAGAGCACCTCTGGTCGCTCGGCATCGAATACGTCTTCCTGGGCAAAGAACTGGGGGCCCGTCCGGAGGTCCCTGAGGGCTACGTTGACGGCCGGGTCGATTTCCGGGTCGTTGCCTCCACGGACCTGTTCAAGGCAGGACTGAAGCGCCTGCGGACCGGAATGCAGAAGCATCGCGTGGCAATCATGTGCGCCGAGCGCGATCCGCTGACGTGCCACCGGACGATACTCGTCTGTCGCCATTTCAAACGGATCAGCCCCGACATCCGACATATACTCGCCGACGGTTCGACGGAGGAGCATCGCGAGGCGGAGCTGCGCCTGGTCCGCCTGTTCGGCATCGAGCCGACGCTGTTTCAGCCCGAGCGGACCCTGGACGACATGATCGACGAGGCCTACGACCGCCAGAGCCTCAAGATCGCCTACCAGCCCGAGGAGTCCATCGAGGAACATGTCGAAACCTGAAGCGGACACCCCGCTCCCCATCACGATCTTCACCATCGGCTTTGCCGGTAAGAGCGCCCGGGAATTCTTCGCGGCGCTGACCGACGCCGGCGTGCGGGTGGTCGTCGACATCCGCCTCAACAACCAGTCCCAGTTGGCCGGATTCACCAAGAAACAGGATCTGGAGTACTTCCTGCAGCAGCTCGGTGGCCTGGGCTACGACCATCGGCTGGAGTTGGCCCCGACCAAGGAAATCCTTGACGCCTATCGCAAGAAGGTCATCGATTGGGCTGAATACGAACGTCGCTTTCACCAACTGCTGCTCGACCGGCAGGTGGAGACGCTGTTTCGCCCCACCGACCTGGACGGGGCCTGCCTGCTGTGCAGCGAACCCACGGCCGACCAATGCCACCGCCGGGTGGCGGCCGAGTACCTCCGTGACCACTGGCGCGATGTGACGATCCGTCATCTGTGAGGACGAGGGCGCTCCCTGATGCCCAGGATGATCTGCCTGGCCAACTCCGTCAAGCACAACGAACGATGCATCGCGGGCATCGACGAGATGACGGGACAATGGATACGCCCTGTCTACCGGCTCCGCGAGAAGGCCCTCCCGCCCTGGGTGAGGCTGATCGAGGGCCGGGAGCCCGCCATCCTCGACGTGATCGACGTTCCGCTCGAAGACATCGGCCCCGACGAGGGCTGCCAGCCCGAGAACCGGCTGGTCAGAAAGGGGGCCTGGAAGCTTGTCCGGCATGCCTCGGTGGACCAGGTGCTGCGGTATTGTGAACCCAACGTCGTCATCCTCCACAACCATGAACGCTGCGTACGTGCGGAGTTTTTCTCCCGGCTGCCTCGCGAACGATGGAAATCGCTCCAGCTCGTGCGGGTCGGCGATGCCCAGTTCCTCCGGCGTGAGCGCGATGACCGGGTGCGGTGGCAGGTCCGGTTTCGCGATGGGTCCGGCCGCCTGCTTGACCTCAGGCTGACCGACGCCGTCGCCCGTGACCGGCTGGACCGCGGCGAGACTCTCCGCAGTGATTGCCTGCTCACCGTCAGCCTGACGACGCCTTGGGCCCCGGAAGACCAGTCCTTGCCGCCGTAATGCTACAAGCTCGTCGCCGGGGTGATCGAGTTGTGACAGAGGCCGGGTACCGCCCGTTCGGATGGCAACACGAACTCAGGTCCGGCGGCCCCAGTTCCATCACGCGCGGAACTCGCCGCCACAAGTGACCTCGATCGGTCCGTGGCTTGCGTCTTGGCCCCAAAAACTGATGGAAGGGCTTGACCTGCCCAGTCTTATGGTGTATGTTTGCATTATGTTAGGGGTGGTTGTGCAGAGGCCTACACCGTGAACCCGGACAAAGTCCTTCGTGACCCGGTGCATAACCTCATTACGTTCGCAGGGGAGGAGGGTAGGCTTCTCCTGGAATTGATCGACCGGCCCGAATTCCAGCGCCTGCGGCGAATACGCCAACTGGGGCTGACGTTCCTTGCCTACCCTGGAGCGGAACACAGCCGCTGGGTTCACAGTGTGGGAGTCTGTCATCTCGCCCGGCGGATGCTGGACGCACTCAGGGCCCGTCATGGTTGTGACAGTGAAGAGTACAAAGGGCTGCAGGGCTTGCGGCGGGAGATCGCCGTGGCTGCGCTACTCCATGATGTGGGCCACGGGCCCTTCTCTCACGTTTTTGAGCGCGCGGTTCCCAAAGTCAAGGCCCCACCAACAGGCTATCCCGGCGACCACGAAGGCTGGTCCGAGAGGATCATCGTCGAACGGTTCGGGCCGGTCCTACGAGCACACAGCGTCGATGTGGGGGTCGTCGCCGGGCTGATCAACAAGAAAAACCGCGCGAACTTGCTGGCCAAGGACTTCATTAGCAGCCAGTTGGATGCGGATCGCATGGATTATCTGCTCCGCGACAGCAGGGCTGCGGGACCGAAGTACGGCGAATTCGACCTGGAGTGGTTGCTGCACTCGCTCCGGATCGGCAACGTCAAGGTTCGTGGCCAAACGGAAGGGGTTTGGCGGTTGTGCTTCGATACAGGTAAAGCGATCCATGTTATCGAGGAGTACATTCAGGCACGAGACTTCATGTACGCCCAGGTCTACATCCACAAGACGACACGGGCGTACGAGGCTATGTTGAAAAATGCGCTCGGCTTGGCCACGGTCATCACCGGGGGTGATCCCGCCAAGGCCCCACAGCCCTGTCCGCCGGCTCTGGCCAAGATGCTGGCTGGCCAACCGGTGAGTGTCGACGAGTACCTGACGCTTGACGATTTCCAACTTTGGGTCACCCTGATCGATTGGTCCCGGTCCGCAACGTCGATTGACCAGCAGCACAGCCGCCTGGGAAGACTTTGCCGAAGCCTCGTTGACCGGCAACAACCATATAAGTACGTCGACTGCGACGACCGGGACAAACAGGATCATGCCCTGGCTTTCTCTACGAAGGTGCAGGGAACCCTCCTGGAGTTCTCGTGTCATCGCGATACATTCGTGGACTTGGCATACCGGAACGCTTACTACAGGAAGAGCACCGAACACGAGGAGGAAGAGGACCGAGTGATTCACGTCGTGGATCGGGAGGGAAACGCGCATCCGGTCGAAACCTCCTCCGAGTTCATCAAGGCGATCTCCTCAATTGAGACGAGAATCTGCCGGCTCTACTACGACGAGTCAGATCAGGATATAATGGTGCGGCTCCGAGACGATGGTTGGGCAGTCTGACCGGGACCAGGTAACCAGGGAGGATGTGGCGATGAGGGAATTCGACGAAATGAAGCTGGCACGGGTCGTCGATGCTTGCGAGGGTATCGATGGCCGAGTGAAGATGCAGAAGATTGTCTACCTGCTTAAGTCGATGGGCTATGACTTGCCGTTCGACGATTTCACGATTCGCCAACACGGACCTTTCTCTCGTGCCGTTGCTTGCTCAACTGACGTCCTCAAGGCAGCGGAGATCATTATCGAACAGTGCGAGGACTTTGGAAATCAACCTGGAGGCGAGCCTGTTCGTCAGTACTCGTACCGGGTTCGGAGCGACATCACCCCTCTGATTCGCGCCCACTTCGACATTCCAGCCCCGAAGGACCGGCCTTCCCTGGACGAGGCGGGGAAGCTGCTCGTCGAACATGACAGAGCCGTTCTCGAACTGGCGGCAACTCGTCTATTCCTCGAGCGGGAATCCGGACTGTCGGGCGAGGATCTGGAGCAGAGCCTCCGCTCGCTGAAAGGGCATTTGGCCAGCCGGTTTAACGACGCGGACAGACTCTTGTCAAACCTGAGCGATCGCGGCTGGCTGAATTAGCGGACCGCTCTCCAGCGCGCCCAGTCAGCCCTTCTTCGCTTCCTCGTGATACTCTTCCTCGGTGTTGACGTCCCAGACCGCGGCCTTGTCGGTGATGCCGGCGGCGATGTGGTCGACGGCGATCATGGCGCAGAGCATCGAGTGGTCCTGATTGTTGTAGCGGTGCTGGCCGTTGCGGCCGACGCAGTACAGGTTCTCGAAGCGGTCGAGGAACTGCCGCAGCTCGCCGAAGCGGTTGTAGCTGCCGAAGTAGGCGGGATAGGTCTTCTTCACCCGGATGGCACAGCCATCGATGGCGTCGGCGGGGTCGATGATGTCGATCCTCGCCAGTTCGTCCCGCCCGAACGCGACGAGCTTTTCGTCGGGCCAGCTCCAGATATCGTCGGTCTCGTAGCAGAAGTATTCCAGTCCCAGCCAGGTCTTGCTCCGGTCGGCGACGAGATACGGACTCCAGTTGTTGAACACTTGCAGCCGGCCGATCTTCACGTCCGGCTCCTGGATGTAAATCCAGTTGTCGCGCACGGGCCCACCCTGGTCATCCTCCAGCTTCATCCCGTCGACCAGCAGCCCGACGGTGATGAAGTCGCGGTAGGGCAGCGTCTCGGCGATCCGGCGGCATTCCTCCGGCACCGGCGTCCGCAGACCCGCGAACAGGTCCTTGATGGCCATCGACGAGAAGACATAATCGGCGGCCAGCCGCGTCTCGTGGCCCGAGCGGTCCCGGGCGACGACCTCGACGATGCGGTTGCCCTCGACGCAAAACTCGGTCGCGCGATGCTCCATGAGGATCTCGCCACCGAGCCGGCGGACCTCCTCCGCCGTGATCTCCCACATCTGGCCGGGGCCGAACTTGGGATACAAAAACCGCTCGATCAGCGAAGTCTCCGTCGACTTCTGGGTGATGTCGCCGTTGCCCTTGTTTCGGCGCTTGGCCAGCGCGTGGGCCAGGGCCTTGCGGATGGACAGCCCCTTGATCCGCTGAGCGCCCCAGTCGGCGGGGATCTCGTGACACGCCACGCCCCAGACCTTCTCGGTGTACGACTTGAAGAACGTCAGGTACAGCTCGCGGCCGAATCGGTTGATGAGGAAGTCCTCGAGCGTGGTCTCCGGCTTCACCGGGAACGTCGACGCCCAGGCGTAGCTTGCTCCTGCCTTGGCCATCCGGGCCACGCCCATCTTGCGCACGGTGTCGGCCGAGAGGCTCAGCGGGTAGTGGTAGAGGTTACGCCGCCAGTAGATCCGCGACTTGCGCGGCCGCACGAGCATCACGCGGTCGACTTGGTCGGGATCGAGTTCCCCATTGCCGGCCATCGCCTGCGCGCGGCCCTGATAGCGGATCGCGAAGGTGTTGTCGTCGGTCTTCTCCAGCGGCATGCGGTCCAGCCACCACTGCATCACCCGCGACGACTTGCTGAAGAACCGATGGCCGCCGATGTCCATCCGGTTGCCGCGGTAGACGGCTGTCCGCGAGATGCCGCCGAAAAACGGCGACGCCTCCAGCACCACTGGCTTGACGTCCGTGCGGGTCAGCAATTCGTAGGCGGCGGTCAGGCCCGCCGGCCCCGCTCCGATGATGACGGCGGTCTTCATGCCGCGGCCGCCTCCCAACGTGCCTCGCCAAGCGGGACCGCCCTGCCCCCGCCGAAATCCCAGAACAACACCGCATCCATGGAACCGGTCCCTCTCGGTTTGAAGCCCCAGTAAGTTAGGTCCGCCCCGCCGCAAATGCAACCGACGACGCGCCCCGGAACCGCGTCACTTTGAATGCGTGCATCGCCCTGGCGGCTCTTGGGGGGCGGGCATCCCGCCTGCCTTCTCGTTCTGTGCGGCAAGCGAAGGCCGAGGCGGGCAAGATGCCCGTCCCCCCAAAACATGGTCAGCGTATCACGTCGATCTGTCGCCGTGCCAGCATCGCTCCTGAGTGCGGCGCGATCGGTGGACGGCGGGCGGCCTCAACGCTACCTTAGACCGCTCTCGTCGGCACGGGTCGCGCGCATCGTCGCGGGGCGGGTGGTGCCGAATCGAGTCAGTGCTCCAGGCTCCCCGAGGTGCACGCATGAAGATCGGTGTCGTGAAGGAGTCCTTTCCCGGCGAACGGCGAGTGGTGCTGGTTCCCGGCGTGCTGGCCGCGCTGACCAAGGCCGGCCTCGAAACCGTGATCGAATCGGGCGCCGGCCTGCCCGCGGGTTTCCCCGATGCCGAATACCAGGAGAAGGGGGCTGTGATCGCGTCCGACCGCCGGCAGGTGCTGCGCGACGCGGACGTGCTGCTGCATGTGCGGGCCCTCGGCGCGAACCTCCAGGCCGGCCGCGACGACCTCCACGTTCTCCACAAGGGCCAGACCGTCATCGGCTTGTGCGAGCCGCTCATGGAGCCGGCGGCGGCCAAAGAACTCGCCGACCGCGGCGTCAACCTGTTCGCGATGGAACTCATCCCCCGCATCACGCGGGCCCAGAGCATGGACGCCCTGTCGAGCATGGCGTCGATCGCCGGCTACAAGGCCGTGCTGCTGGCCGCCGAGGCCCTCCCCAAGATGTTCCCCATGATGATGACCGCCGCGGGCACGATCACCGCCGCCAAGGTGTTCATCGTGGGCGCCGGCGTAGCCGGCTTGCAGGCCATCGCCACCGCCCGGCGGCTCGGGGCCGTCGTCCACGCCTACGACGTGCGGGCGGCGGTCAAGGAACAGGTGCAGAGCCTGGGGGCCCGGTTCGTCGAGATGGAACTCACCGCCGCCGAGGGCACCGGCGGCTACGCCAAGGCGATGGATGAAGAG
>JACQVT010000065.1 GCA_016209665.1 Planctomycetota bacterium
CATCAGGGCCACCACCTCGGTGATGCTCATCTGCGTGGTGTCGATCCAGATGGCCTGACCAAAGGCCAGCAGCGGGGCCCATTGTCCGCGGTCGTTGTTGTCGCGGCTGCGGAGGTTGTCGAGCACGTCCTCGTACTTCACGTCCTCCCCGTCGGCGACCAGGTCGACGTAGCGCCGTTCGGCCCGCTTGGCGTCGGCGGCGTCGACCAGGAACTTCACGTCCGCGTCGGGGAAGACCACGCTGCCCTGGTCCCGGCCCTCGGTGACCAGCGAGCCGATCCGCCGGCCGATCTCGCGTTGCTTCTCGACCAGCACCTGCCGCACGCCCGGGATCCGCGCGATGCGACTCGTGTGCTGGTTCACCCGCATCGTGCGGATGGCCTCGCTCACGTCGTGCCCGTCCATGACCACCCGCACGTGCGTCGGGCCGCAGTCAAGCTGAATGTCCGTCCGCCGGGCCAACTCGACCAGGGCCTCCGGATCGTCCAGCGGCGTGCCGGTCTCCAGCGCCTTGAGCGTGACCGCCCGGTACATCGCCCCGGTGTCCAAATACGGGATTTCGAGGGCCGCCGCCAGTTTGCGGGCCGCCGTCGATTTCCCCGAGCCGGCCGGACCATCGATGGTGATGATCATGGGCGACAGCTCCCGGAAGAAGAAGTGAGAAAGTGCGAAAGTGAAAAAGTGTGAAAGCAAGAGCAATGGACCGTCGCCAGTCTCGCGCCTTCGCCTCTTTACTTTCTCACTTTCTCACCTTCTCACTTTCACACTCTTCCCTGTCCTCACAACACACTCAGCGACCTCACGCGCTCGGGCCTCGTCGCCACTTCTCCGTGGAGCGTCAGGGCCGTGGCCGACGTCACGCGGATGCGCACGAACTCACCGATCAGCGACTCAGGGCCGGTGAACACCACGATCTCGTCGCCGCGGGTGCGGCCGGTAAGCTGGTCGCTCCGCTTCCACGAGATTTCCTGCCCGCGGGACTGCTCGGCCTCCTGGGCCTTGATCGCCGCCTTGCTGTAGCCCTCCGCCAGCACCTCAACCTCGCGGCCGACCATCGCCTGGTGATGGGCCAGACACATCCGTTTCTGCAGGGCGGCGAGTTCCATGTGCCGGCGCTGCTTGACCTCATCGGGCACGTCATCCGGCAGGCGGCGGTCGGCGACCGTTCCCGGCCGCGGCGAGTACTTGAACATGTAAATGTTCTTGTACCGCACCCGCTCGACCAGGGCCAGCGTCCGTTCGTGGTCCTCGTCGGTCTCGCCGCAGAACCCGACGATGAAGTCGCCCGCCAGCGAGATACCCGGCACGACCTCCCGCGCCCGCACCAGCAGTTCCTCGTACTGCTCGACGGTGTATTGCCGCTTCATCCGTCCGAGGACGGCGTTCGAGCCGCTCTGGGCGGGGATATGCAGGTATTCGCACACCTTGGGCAGATCACGCATCGCCCGCAGCACGTCGTCGGTGAAATCGCCGGGGTAGCTGGTGACGAAGCGGATTCGCTCGATGCCCTCGACCTCGTGCACGCGCTGGAGCAGGTCGGCGAACGTCACCGTGCGTCCCGGCCCGCCCGCGCCCTCGGCATACTTGTAGCTGTTGACCGTCTGGCCGAGCAGCGTGATCTCACGGGCCCCAAGGTCCGCCAGCTTGCGGGCCTCCTCGACGATGTGTTCGGGCGGCCGACTCCGCTCGGGGCCGCGAGTGAACGGCACCACGCAGAACGTACAGAACTTGTCGCACCCGCGCTGCACGCGAATGTACGATTGAAGTACCCGCCCGTCCGCCGGCATCTCGCGCGACAGGTCCAGGGCCTCGATGCTGTCGTAGATCCGCGTCCGCTCGGCCGCTGGCGTCCGCCGCGAATGGTCCTGCTCCAGGGCGATGGCCAGACTGTGCCGCCGGGCCTGGCGGTCCTCGACCACCTCCGCCAGCAGGCTGGGGATTTCGTTGAGGTTGCCCGGGCCGCACATCAGGTCCACGTGCGGGGCCTTCGTCTTGAGTCCGTCGTGATCGCGCTCGGCCATGCAGCCGATGATGCCCACGACCATCTCGGGCCGCCGCTGTTTGGCCTTGGTGATCTCCCCCAGCCGGCTGTAGACCTTGTCCTCGGCGTGCTGCCGAACGCTGCACGTGTTCAGCAACACCAGGTCCGCCCTCCGGTAGTCCTCCGTGCTCGCATAACCCAGACGGGCAAGCTGGCCCAGCACCAGCTCGCTGTCCAGAACGTTCATCTGGCAGCCGAACGTCTCCAGATAGACCGATTTCGCCAAGTGACGCTATCTCCAGCACTTACCGATGAAGAGCCCATCCCAAAACCCGTGTGGAGCCGGCTTGAACCCCTGTGGGACCGGCTTCCAGCCGGTCAGCTTTCAGGGTTTTGGGATGGACTCCAAACCCGAGCGGTCAGCCCGGGTTCATTGTAAAGAGTCGGACAGGAGGAGGCAACGAACCCACGGGGCCGGGGCTCGGACTCACGCCGCGATATAGTCCTGCTGGATCGTGCAGCGGATCTTGCGGAGAGCACGCTTCTGGATCTGGCGGACTCGCTCCTTGGTGACGCCCATGATGCTGCCTATCTCCTGGAGGGTCATGGGTTTAGGCTCGGACGCCAGACCCGCCAGGCCGAACCGCCGATTGATGACGTCCCGCTCCAGGTCGGTCAGGCGGGCTCGGTTTCGGGCCAGAATGTCGCGCAGATCGTCGACGTAGTCCTGCTCCTGGGCCTCGTGCCGGCGAAGGGGTGAATCGTCCTTTTCGTAGGTCTCGTCGAAGTCGCTCACGAAGCGGCTGCGGTATCGCCGCGTCGACTCCACGACGTGCATGATGCGCTGCAGGATGCCCTGGCAGGCGTAGGTGCTGAACTTGAACCCGCGCGAGCAGTCGAAACGGTCGATGC
>JACQVT010000066.1 GCA_016209665.1 Planctomycetota bacterium
GGGCTCGGACCGCTGCCGGCCGGCCTTCCGTTGGCAGCGCGATATGGTGTCCACAGCGGTACTTACGGTCCGGGGCGATTGTCGGCGACCTTCTGGCACAACACGTGCTTCGTCTCATCCGCGGGGCGGATCAGCAAGCAGGAGGGCCATGTCATGTTCGTACCGGCGCCGGTCGTGGGATCGTTCGACCGTTCATTGGTGCCGGGTTGCGCGCGTCTCACCCGCGCCGTGTCGCTGATCTCGCTGCCGGTTCTGGTTGCCGTGGACGGCGCATCCGCGGCGGTTCCCGCGGTCACGCTCGGCCGCCAGACAAACCCGACGATGCGGTGTGCATCGTCAGGTGTCTGGAAGGTCTGGGCGTAAACGAGGAGGCTCGAATCATGACACTGAACAAGGTTTGTGTGGCGGCTACTGTTTGTATCTCGGCGCTTTGCTCGTCGGCATTGGCCCAGCAGGATGTCCTGCCAGACATTCCGAAGGGGACCATTGCCGTGCACCTGGACCCCATCGCGACCGGAATGGCTGCTCCGCTCTACGGCATCAGCCCCCCGGGCGACACCGAGCGGCTCTTCGTCCTGGAGCAGAACGGACTGGTCCGGCTGATCCAGAACGGCACGTTGGTGCCCACGCCCGCTCTCGACATCCAGAGCAGGGTGCAGCCCCCGCTCAACGCGGGCAATGCCAACGACGAGCGAGGGCTTCTCGGGATTACGTTCCATCCCGGCTTCAACAACCCCGCCAGCCCCGGTTACCGCACGCTCTACACCTACCACAGCGAGCTGATCCCCGAGGGGAGTGTGGTGACTTACCCCGCGCCGAACAACGCCCCGCAAAACTACAAGAATGTCGTCGCGGAGTGGAAGATGTCGGCCGGGAATCCCAATATCATCGATCCTGCCTCTCGGCGCGAACTCATCTCCTTCGGGAAGAACGCCGGCAACCACAACGGCGGTACGGTGGCGTTCGGGCCGGACGGCTACCTGTACCTCGCTCCGGGGGATGGCGGCAACGCCAACGACGTGGGCCCCAGCCACATCGAACCGGGCGGTAACGCCCAGAACCTCAGCACCCCGTTGGGCAAGATGCTGCGGATCGACCCGGTCCTCCCGTCCCTCACGCCCGGCAGCACGGACCCCGCCAGCAGCAACGGCCAGTATCGCATCCCGACGGATAACCCGTTCCAGGGCGCCGGACAGGTGCCCGAGATCTACGCCTACGGGTTCCGCAACCCGTACCGCTTCGCCTTCGATCGCGTCGACCTCGGCGGTAACGGCGATCTGATCCTCGCCGACGTTGGTCAGAGAACCATCGAGGAGATTGACCGGGTCGTCCTCGGCGGCAACTACGGTTGGGCCGTCAAGGAGGGTGACTTCCTCTTCAATCGCGCTGACGGAACCGTCGGTGAGCGTAGTCCCGGAATCCCCGACGGACTCATCGACCCGATCTCCGGCCCCCTGGGGACCCTGGAGTACGATCACGGGGACGGCATCTCCATCACCGGCGGTTTCGTCTACCGCGGCACCGCGATCCCCGAGCTGTACGGCAAATACGTCTTCGGTGACCTGGCGCTGCGGAACCTTCCTCCGCGGGTCGACGGCCGTCTCTTCTACGCCGACCTGGAAAACGGAACCATCCATGAGTTTCTGCTGCCCCAGTTTGCCGAAGGCATCCTGCCCGATGGGTTGACCGTACACGGTTTTGGCGAGGACGCGTTCGGAGAACTCTACGCCATGGTCACCAACACGCCGGCCAATGGGACGGGCGGGATCGTCTACAAGTTCGTACCCGAACCGACCAGCGGATTGATCGCGTTGGCGGGCCTCGGTTGCCTTCTTCAAGTGCGGGCGGCGCGGCGGCGGAACGCCTGAACGCACACGATCGCGCGCTCGTCGGCAACGGGAACGGGGTTCAACCCGGCGACGCTTGACCAACGGAGAGGGTCCTGACATGCAGAGTATCACAACGAGAGTCGGTATAGTTACCGTCTGCGCACCAGCGACGCTTATGGCGGCCACGTTCGGCTACGTGGACGACTTCACGGCGGTCGGCACCAGCGGGTGGTCGGGCGGTACGCCGGTCAGCAACCCGGGCACGGGAGGCGTCGACGGGGCCGCCGACGGGTACCTCCTCCTCGACTCGGCGTTCCCGGGCAACTTTGGTTCACGGACGCTGGACCCCAACTACCAGGGCGACTGGCACGCCGCCGGCATCACCAAGGTGACGTTCTACCTGAACGACGTGGGCACGCCTGAAGATTTCGAGGTTCACTTTCTCGTCCATTTTTTCGACACCACGTGGCAGTACAACATTGGCTTCCACCCGCCGGCCGGTTGCTGGCGGAAGTTCACGGTCGACCTGACGAATGTCGCCGACTGGACGCGGACGCGGGGCGCTCGGTCACTCCACGACGTGCTGTCCAGCGTCGAGCGGGTCGTCATCCGTCACGATCTGGCCCCGTACCTTGACTTTCCGGATAGCATCGCGGGCGACCTGGGCATCGACAAGATCACGCTCGGTTTCACCCCGCCTACCTGTCACGCCGTCTGGGCCGACGCCGACGACGACGGCGACGTGGACAGCGTCGACTTTGCCATGTTCCAGACCTGCCTGTCGAGTTGCGGCCTCATCCCGCCCACCTGCGTCTGTTTCGACCACAACGCCGATGGCCTGATCGACGCCGCCGACCTGCTCGACTTCGAGCAGTGCGCCGGAGGGCCCAACCTGCCGCCGGACCCGAGTTGCAGCCCTTGAATGGGCTTGCGCCGTGCGGCCTGCGCCGTGCGCATCGAATCCCGAATCCCGAACCCGAGCCCCGAGCGCCGACTCCCGAATCCAGGTTCCCGAACCCCGTTCCTCGCCCTGTGGCCCGCTCGTCCCTGAGCATGTAGGATGTTGCCCCTGAGTTGGCCCCCGCGGCGGGTGCAAGGCCGTCGGGGCAGGGTGGTCGAGTACGGCGTAGACTGCATCCTGAAACCCGTGTGGGACCGGCTTCCAGCCGGTCGGTTTTCAGGATTTCAGGATGCACAGTTACCAGAGGCAGGTGCGGCGTGGCGGCGTATTTCGTGGGCGTGGACCTGGGCGGGACGAACATCAAGGCCGGGCTGGTCGATGAGCAGGCGAACGTCAAATCGAAGTTCTCCGTGCCCACCGAGGTCGAGCAGGGGCCGGACCGCGTGGTGCGGAACATCACCGCCGCCGCCGAGCGGGCGATCGCCGAGGCAGGTGCCAACCACAAGGATGTTGTCGGCATCGGCATCGGATCGCCCGGGCCGATGAGCCACCGTCAGGGCCTGGTGATCAACCCCGGCAATCTGCCCGGCATGAAGAACGTGCCGCTCCGCGACCAGGTCGCCAAGGCCACCGGCATCCGCACGACCCTCGAGAACGACGCCAACGCGGCCGCCTGGGGCGAGTTCTGGGCCGGCGCCGGCAAGGGCGTGCAGGACCTCGTGATGTTCACCCTCGGCACCGGCGTGGGGGGCGGCGTGATCAGCGAGGGCAAGCTGCTCCGTGGTTACTTCGAGAACGGCGGCGAGCTGGGCCACATTCTCGTCGATCCCGGCGGCCGGCGCTGCTCGTGCGGACAGCCGGGCTGCCTGGAGGCCTACTCGTCGGCGTATTTCATGGCCCGGCGGGCCGAGGAGTTTATCGCCGAGGGACGGCCCAGCAGCCTGAAAGCTCACGTCGGTCTCGGCGAAATGCTGATGGCCGAGCACATCGTCGACGCCTCCAAGGCCGGTGACGCCCTGGCCCAGCAGGTCTGGGACGAGGCGTGCTATTACCTCGCCGTCGCCTGCGTGACCATGCAGCACGTGGTCAACCCGCAGCGCGTGGTGATGGCCGGCGGCATGATCGCCGCCGGCGATTACCTGCTCGATCGCATCCGCAGGCACTTCGAGGAACTCACCTGGAAGCTGCTCGACGACTATCCCAAGATTCTGTTCGCCACGCTCGGCAACGACGCCGGCTTCATCGGCGCCGCCGGCTGCGCCTGGCAGGCCGACCGCACCGGCGACTGGTGATTCGGTCGTTCCCGACGGAAAGCGGACTTCCTTCCTTCGACGTCCGATCGGCTGCTCCGTGCAGGAACGGGGCGTGCGGCTTGGGTCTGGCAATTCTTCCGGGCGATGAGTGGAGGGTGGTTTCCGGTCATCGCCCGGCAGGGCGCACGGTGGTTGCCAGGGCTCTTCAGGCCCTGGTCCGAGCGCCAAGAAACCCTCCTCCCCTTCTTTTCTCCGCCCTGTCGGCGGAGAAAAGAAGGGGAGGAGGGAAGGGGCATGATGGCACCTGCCTTCCAGGGACTCAAAGTCCCTGGCAACACTCGAGCGCCCTACGGGCGAAGAGCTTGCGCCCGCCCGGAAA
>JACQVT010000696.1 GCA_016209665.1 Planctomycetota bacterium
GCAGCGCGGTGAGCACCACGGTGCGGGCGACCACCGCCCGGTCCCGGAGCATGGAGCGCCAGACCGTGCGCAGATTGCCGCGGTGATCGGTACGCGACAGCGTCCGCTCCCGCGGCGGTTCCCGCACCAGCGACACGCAGACCAACGCCCCGAGCATGGCGGCGGCGGTGGCGTAGAAGGGGATCCGCAGGTGCCAATCGCCGAGGAATCCCCCCAGGACGCTCGCGCCCGCTTGCGACACCTGCGAGGTGAAGAAGAACCGGCCCTGGATGCGGGTGAAGTCGGCGGAGCGTCCTTCCGCGCGCAACGCGTCGTACAGCAGGGCGGTGTCGGTGCCCGAAACCAGGCTCAACCCGAGCGCCAGGACCAGCTCCGCCGCGAGGAAGGTCCAGAAACCGGTGCCGACGGCATACGCCGTCATTCCCGCGAAGGACACGGCGCAGCCCGCGACCAGGCTGCGCTTGCGGCCCAGGACGTCCGCGACGTAGCCGGTGGGGACTTCGAGGGCGATGGTGGCGAGGGAGAAGAACGCCTGGAGCAGCATGACCTGGGTCAGGTCCAGTCCCCCCCGCTGCCAGAACACGACGATCACCGGCATGATGAAGAAGGCGGTGTGGAGGCCCTGGAAGGCCAGGAGCAGGCGCAAGTCGCGTCGCACGACGGTGGGTCCTCGCGGTCCGAGTGGCGGCGGCAGAAACCTTCATACCGGCGAGGGTCGGGAGGGTTCACGTTCGGTGCTTCGACCCTGCCACTGGCCAATGTTCAATGACGAGTGGGAAATGCCCAGTGGCAAACGGACATCTCCTTCCCCCACTGCGCGATCGGCTGTAGCCGTGACCGTGTGGAGAACCGTCGTGCGCCACGAAGAAACGGTCCTTGGTCGACCCGCCAGAATCGTCGCGGCGCGCGAAGAAACCGACGGTTCGTACTTCAGGGCACGACCTTGACCTTCGCGTAGACCTTCTTGCTCCAAACCGTACCGTCGGTCACCTGCAAGGAGATCGTGACGGATCCCGAGAGCGGTGCGACGAACGAAACCGAGGCGGCCGTCGCGCCGTTCAGGACGATCCCCGGCGTGGCGGCGCTCCATTGGTATTTCAGGGCGCCGGCCGGCATGAAACCGTCGGGATCGTAGCTCGCGAGGCCGGAAAGCGTGACCGAGGTCCCCGGTTTGACCTCCTGGTAGGCGGGATCGACGACCGCGACGGCCGGCTGGTTCAGTTGCACGTCCACGGTCTGCGTGACGGAGAACTCCCCATCGGATATGGTCAGCGTGACCGGCGCATAGCCCCACTGGGAGGGGAAGTAGGGCGGATTGGGAAGACTCGACACGGTTCCGTCGGGAAGGACCCACGAGTAGGCGATCAGCTCGCCGTCCTGCACCTTCGGGACGAAGATTTGCCATCCGTCCGCAGCCATGCCGTCAGGCAACAGAATGGGCCAGTTGTGGATCTTCTCGAGTACCGGTGGGACGTTGACGAATCCGTTGACGTCTTTCCAGAGCGTAGTCACGCCACCTTTCATGTCGGAAACGGTGACGAAGATCCGACCCGGCTGCGCAGTCAGCCAGGCATGGGTCGCGGTCAGGCCCGTGGAATAGGAGCCGGGAGCATACTGGGCGGCCAGGCCGGTCTCGAAGTTCCAGAAGGCCACGACGGGATCGCCGTCGGCGTCCTGAACCTCCGCTGTGAAGGTGAACGTGCTTCCCCACTGGGGGGGATTGGAGTTCACGGACAGGATGGCGGGTGGCTGGTTCGAGGGGAAGGCGCCCAGACGGATCCGGATCCAGGTCGTCTTGTCATCGCCCCACAAGGCCGTGATGTGGATCTGTTCCCCTGCGTGAAAGGTGCGACCGGGGAGAAGTGCGCCGTCACCCAAGTTGAACGAGGGGGTCTCCGGGCTGGCGTCGAGGGCCAAGCACTTCGGGGCCGTCGAACCGTAGGTCTGGACCTTGCGCACGAGCACACCGTCGGCGGTCAGGATGGGGGGCAGCGCGGCATCGCTGCCGATCGGGCGGCGTTTCTCCACCCAATACTCTTCCCCGGTCGAGCCGGGAACGGGAATGCGCACGGCCTGGATGCCGGACACCGACGGCTCCAGCGCTTGCACGGCCACGGTGGCACCGTCCACCGAAGCCGTAGCGATCTTGCCGGCCGGAAGCCATCCCAGCCACGCCTTTGCGGCGGCGTTGTAGTGGCCACGGTAGTTCGATTTCCCCATGGTGTCGGCGGAGTCGGCGTACTCCCCCGGCAGGCCGTTCTTGGACAAGATGGCGTTGGCGTGATTCAGCCCCAGCCCATGGC
>JACQVT010000709.1 GCA_016209665.1 Planctomycetota bacterium
GCGGCTCGCGGAACTCGAACAGGAGTTCCCGCACGCCGCCCTTGTCCAGCTCGCCGATCGTGACCGTGAACAACTTGGTGTCGAAAATCTGGCCCGGCTTGAGGTGGGGATCAATGCCCATCACCCCCAGCAGCATGCTGCCGGTGACGCCCGACAGGTAGGGCTTACCGTCGGGGGCCCGCACCCGAAACCGATGCCGGTCGAGCACCTCGACCGTGCCCGGAGACTCCATGCAGATCAGGTCGGGCGAGAACACCAGCACGTGCCCGTGCAAGTCGCGGTACCCCAGTTCGTACTCGATGGCGGGCACGGCGTAGTAGGCCAGCACCGGCAGGTTGATGAAGAACAGGTGGTCCCCATCGCGCAGCGGGCGGTTCTGCCGAAGCACGTCGCGAACCAGGAGGTCTTCCGACAGCACGCCCCGCGCGCAGACGAAACCCATACCCCAGGCGGCGAGCGCCAGCGCGGCGCCCACGACCAGGATAAGCGACCACGACACCGCCGCCCGCAGCCGTCGCAACCGCACCTGGGTCTTCGCCGCCGAACCCGTGATTGCCGCCAGCCCCGCCGTCACCAGCACCACCATTCCCAGCGACGGCAGATACAGGTGATGCGGCGACGCGAACACCGGCATCATGGGAGCCGTCAGGCACGCCATCCAGACGATCGGCCAGATCATGGCCCGCCGGAACCGATAGACCGCCCAGATGACCGCCAACAGCACGAGCACCGCAACGAACAGCTTGTAGAAGATCTCCGGCCGTTCGTCGAAATAGCTGCGGCCGCCGATCGGCACCACCGGGATGCAGCAGAACAATCCCAGGGCGTACGTCACCACCTTGTAGACGAGGTACCTCGCGAACTCCGCACTCGCCGCGATCGGGACCATGTACGGCGGCGGCGGCACGGGGAAGCCCCCCAGGGCCTGCCACCGCAACGCCATGTAAACCGCGAACACCAGCCCCATCGCCACGTGTTCCCACCGCACCCACCGCCGCCGCGACGTGCCCGCCACCGCGGGCAGGCCGATGAGCCGGTCGCCCAGCCAGCACACCAGCGGGAACAACGCCGCGTTCTCCCGACATCCCAGCGCCAAGCCATAGCAGACCACGCAGATGACGGCGAAGACCCAGGAACCTCTCTGCCATGCGGCATGAGGCTTGGGGCTTGAGGTGAGGGGCTTGGGGCTTGAGGTGAGGGGCTTGGGGCTTGAGGCTTGAGGCTTGGGGGGCGGGCATCCCTGCCCGCCTGGTTCACCGCTTGCCGCTCGCGGATTGCGGAGCGCAATCGCCGCGTCCCCGCGTCCCTCTTCGAGTCCGAGCCTCAGAGTCGAGGACCGCGTCTCCGCGTCTTCGCTTTCTTCCCCGATTCCCGATTCCCGATTCCCGATTCCCGATGCCCGATTGCCGATTGCCGATTCCCGATTCCCAAACCACGGCGCCTGCCAGCCCGCGTGACGCGCGTAGGCCAGCAAGCCCACCAGCAGGAACAGCGTGGTCATCAGTTCCGTCTGGCAGGCGATCCAGTAGACCGTGCCCACGTGCCCGGGATGGATCGCCATCAGGCACGCGGCCACGATCCCCCAGAACCGCCGGCCCAGGCACCGCACCGCCACCGCGCCTACCAGCATCGAGCAGCCAAAATGCCACCCCAGCGACAAGAGGTGCATCGGCAGCGGCCGCCAGTGCACCACCGTGTACTCCGCCCGCATGATCCAGAACGCGATCGGCCGATAGAACCGCAGCCCCGCCTCCTGCCGCCCCCACAGGTCCAGCACCTCCCCCACAATCCCCAGCCGCGACGACTCGACCGCCGATCGGTACGACCAGTCCCCCGCCTTGAGGTGCTCGAAATGGGCGTAGTCGTCCAGGTACAGCCCCGTGTTCACCGACCAGCCGTGTCCGAGGGCCACAAACAACGCCACCGCGAACACGCCTACCCCCCAGCCGGTTTGTTGGGCACAGCCTTTCTCGCGGGACGACCCGAGCCGGCCCACCTCCGATACCGAGGGGGCCGTGGAGGTAGAGACGAGCCCCTCGCCGTGTTCATCCGTGTGTCTCAAGTGGGTAATCTGGCTATCACGGTTCACGTCGGGATCCGCTCCGAAACGATGGCCCGGGGAACACCTGGCCCTTCCACGAATTCCCAAAGATCCCGACAGAAGAAATGATCGATCGTTCGGATCTGACCGCGAAGAAATGAGTCCTCCTCCATGTTGGGCCGAATGTCACAGTAGTATACACCATCCAACGGGTTCAGCTTGATTGTGTAGGCCCGGAAATGACCGGGCAGAAAAGTTGCGTTGATGCCATACTGTCGAGGGTTGGCCGTTCGTTTCCTCTGAACGTCGTTAAGGAAGATGGCCACGTGTGGGACGCCCGAATCCGTCAGCTTACAGTACAGGAACTTATCCATGAATATCTTGTCCAGCCGGTCCTTGCTGGACGTCTTGACGCTGCCGATGACCTTGATGACCCCATCTCCCCTTATGATCAGGTCATGCTGATAGTTCATCCGGAACTGCTCATACCCGTCGACGACGACCGGGATCCTCACTGAACCACTCATGCAGTCCACCCCGACCTCCAAGATCAGGAGTCGGATGAGACGCTCGAAAAGGTCTCCGTTAATCTTGCGCGCCTGGTTGGACTGGCCCGCGGGAAGGGCATCTAGTGCGGCACCAATGCATTGCTGCAGAGTGTAGATGGCATTACAGATCAAAGCGCGTTCAGCAGCTTGGTTCGTCCGCAGACTGCGAGCGTCCCTGAGAATAGGCAGGAACTCACGCGTCAATCCGTCCGCCGTGTCCGCATCGAGCATCAAGGAGGTATTGATCGGCCTCGTGACGTTGTAGGAGCCGTCCTTCTTGTACTGAAAGAAACAGTACTGTTGCTCGTTCTGCGAAACGATAACCGCTTGAATGCCCCTTGAAATGAAGGCAAGGTAGCGCTGACAGAAGTCGATGTAGTGCTGCACCTTGCTGAAGTTTGCCTTGTTCGAGGCAAACTGAACGAGCGTGCTGAGCCTCATCGAATGCTCTCTCTCCGGTCCGCGGTCCGGCGGTCAAACTCGATCCATTCTTCAATGGACATGCGCCGGACGTTCTCAATGCGATTGACCGCCCACTCGTTGTATTGCGGGCTGAGTTCACAGCCCAGCCATCGTCGGTTCAATTGCTCCGCGACCACCAGTGTCGTCCCCGAACCCGAAAATGGGTCCAGAACCGTCTGCCCCTTACCGGAGGCGGCCAGGACGAGTCGTCGGAGCAACTCCTCGGGTTTCTGGGTGGGATGTGGCGTTTTCTCCCCCATGCCGTTGCAGGTCGTCGGAATCTCGATGACGTCCTTGGGTTTTGCGCCCCGTGGATTGGGTATCCAGTCCTCCCTCTGGTCACCATTGCCGTATTGGCTCGTTGCGGCTTGGGGGTGCGATGGGTACCTCAGCGTGTGCCGTCCATAGGGAATCCGCACCTGATCCACGTTCAATCTGAAGCGGTCCGACTTGCGGAAGTGCAAGATGCTCTCGTGGGACCTTCCCCAGTCGTTGCCGAGGTTTGCCTTATTCCGGTAGTGCCATATGAGCCAGCGGCAGGATCGAAACAGCTTCGACGCGGGATGCTTCAAATCGGCCAGAATCTCCGAAAAACCGCAGATGTACAGCGAACCAGCCGCAGTCAGGACGCGAGCGGCCTGGCTAATCCACTTCATGGACCATTCGATGTACCGTTCCTGGGACTCGAACGTATCCCATTCGGCCTTGTTGATGTTGTACGGCGGGTCAGCGAACACCATGTCTACCGAGGAGTGGGCAAGAGAAGCCAGCCAATCGAGCGAGTCACCTTGCCAAAGTTGCCCGTGTGAATGCGCATAGTAGAGCTGAAAGCCGGTCTCTACCGGCCTGCCTGCCGCCACTTTCCCCGCCGTGGTGGTAGACCGGTCGAACAGCAGATTCTGTACTGGTTTCGGACGCTTAACAGGCATCGGACGTATGATACAGTAGCGCCCGAATGCACGCCAGACCGTCAGGCTGACCGGCTCCCTGCCGTCTTGTGTGTCGACATCAAGGCGCTTTCGTGGGAAGCCTCGGTCGGCCGGCAATTCTTGTCGAAGGCCATCTTGATCACCATCCGCTGGCGAGGTAGGGTGTACGCCGCGGTTCTCGAAACTCTGCACCGGATACGTCTATGCTCAGCAGCGCGCTCCCGCCAGTCGACGGCTCCCATCGCATCATCGGGATGTGGCTCGGCCTGGGGCTGATGTGGGCCGGAATCGCCGGCGAGGCGGTCGGCGCGGACCGCGGCGCCCTGTGCGCCGATTGCCACCAGGCCCAGGGCGAGCAGTTGGCGAACTCCGTCCACGCGGCCGCCGGCATCGACTGCCGGGCCTGCCACGGCGGGGCGTCGAGCTATCCGGTTGCCCCGGCGATGATGAACCGCTATCGCGCCGCCGCCGAGGCCGCCGCTCTTCGAGTCCGAGCCTCAGAGTCGAGGACCGCCAGCCAACCCTACACCGATCGGTTCGACCACGGCCCCGATTTCAAGGGCAAAGCCGCCCGCCGCGACATCCCCGAGCGCTGCGGAACCTGCCATTCCGACGTCGCCAGGATGAATCCCTACGGCCTGGCCACCGATCAATGGGCCCAGTACAAGCTCAGTGGGCACGGCCGCGCCCTCTATGAGCAGGGAAACGACCGCGTCGCCGTCTGCACCGATTGCCACGGCATCCACGAGATCCGCCAGCCCAAGGATTCCGCCAGCAGCGTCTACCCCAGCAACATCCCCGCCACCTGCGGCCGCTGCCACGCCGATCCCGAGGCCATGAGGGGCTCGGGCCGCAGCCCCCACGTGGTCGAGGAATACCGCGACAGCGTGCACGGCCGGGGCCTGCTCGAACAGGGCGACACCGGCATGCCCACGTGTGCCACCTGCCACGGCAGCCACTCGGCGATACCCCCCGGCTTCCGCGACGTCGGGCACGTCTGCGGCCGCTGCCACCAGCAGGAGGAGAAGCACTTCCTCGAGAGCGTCCACGCCAAGTTCGACGGCTTCCCCCGCTGCGTGGTCTGCCACACCCGCCGGGTGGACCTGCGAGACCATCGCATCACGAAGATGATCGGCTCCCCCGACGCGATGGAGAAGACCGCCGCCGCCGTGGCCGCCACCATGCCCGCGGCCACGTTCGACGATCCGGCCGCCCTCGCCGCGTTCAACGCCAAACATGAACCGCCCGTCGAGCGCTTCGGCCTGTTGTGCCAGCGGTGTCACAACGCCACTCGTGGGGTCGGCCACCGGATGTTTTTCGGCGATCTCGATCAGCAGGCCGTCCACCGAGGCGACGAGATCTATTCGCTGGTTCGCCGCTCTGAACTGCGCTATGGCCTGACCGCCCGCCGCGTCAACGAACTGCAACGCGGTGTCCTGCTGCTCAAGGACGAGGCCATGATGCTCGAGGAACTGCGGACGATGGTCGTCGGGCTCGGGCCGCTCCAGCACACGCTGGACCCCAAGAAGATCGGCGAGGCCGTCGCCGCTTTCGACGCTCAGGCCGCCCAGATCGATCAATCGCTCGACAGCAAGGTCAAGGCCCTGCGGCTGCGGTACTGGGCCTTGATCCCGATGTGGGCGTTTGTGGCGGTGTTCGTCGGTGCCCTGTGGACCAAGTACCAGCAGCTCAAGGCGGCAATGGTCATCCATGCACCGTCCGAACACGGGAGGTAGACGATCATGTCCGAGATGGATGCTCAACCGCCGGTGTCGCGTCGAAGCCTGCTCGATCACGTGATCGCGCTGTGCGGGACGGTCACCGGTGTCGCCCTCGTCGGCCCGGCCGTGGCCTATCTCTGGCCCGTGACCAAGGCCGGACCGGTCAAGAGCCGCGAGGAGGTCGGCGATGCCGCAGGTTGGGCACCCTGGACCGCCCGCAAGGCCAGCATCGCCGGCAAGCCGGTCCTCATCGTCCGTACCGACAAGGGGTTCATCGCCCTGTCCGCCGTCTGCACCCACCTTGGCTGCCTGGTGGAGTACGACGCGGCCAAGAAGGCGATCGCCTGCCCGTGCCACGGTGCGTGGTTTGACCTCAACGGCCAGGTCACCGGCGGGCCGCCGCCCCGTCCGCTGCCCGCCTACGGCGTTTCCGAAGTGCAGGGCAAGGTGTTCGTCTCCGTGTAGTGGGAGAGCTTCGTTGTGAGTCGAGTCAAGGCCATCGCGATCGGGCTTGTCGCCAGCGTACTCCGCTTCGCGGACGAACGATTCCCCATGCCCGCCATCCGCGAGTTCGTCGATCACCAGGCCCACAAGCGCCTGCCGCCCCACACCGGCTGGCTGCACATCTTCGGCAGCCTCTCGCTCATCGCCTTCGGCAGCCAGGTCATCACCGGCATCCTGCTCCTCGTCTACTACCGCCCGACGCCCCAGGAGGCCCACAAGTCCATCGAGTTCATCACCGGCGAGGTCCGCTTCGGCTGGCTCTACCGGCAGATCCATGCC
>JACQVT010000710.1 GCA_016209665.1 Planctomycetota bacterium
CGTGACGGCCGGCCCCGTGGTGACGAGGGTTCCGGTGATGGGAGTGCTGCCGGCGATGGTCAATGGTTGGAAGCTGAACGTTGCTTCGCCAGCCGCGTTGGTGATGGGGTTGCTGGGGGTTACGGTGCCGAGGGTCGCGTTGTTCGGCGTCAGCCGGATAGTCCATCCGGCCGTCGTGATGGGATTGCCAAACGTATCGCGCAGTCGGGCGGTGATGATGATCGGCGGTGCGGGTGTGGCGGGCAGTGCGACCATGGCCTGGATCGAGGCCGGGGTGAATTCCAGTGTAGCGGGCGCGCCGGCGGTCAGGGTGTAGGCTACGGTAAGCGTCGGCGTCGGCGCCGCGGGCGATCCGGGATCGGTCACGATGACGCTGAAGTCGCCGGCCAAGATGCCCGCCGTGAGTTCCAAGGTGGCGAAGCCGCCCGCATCGGTCGAGATGCTCGCGGGCACGGTGCCGGCGGCGGCGTTGGAGAGCGCGAGCGCCAGCGTTTCGTTTGGCACACCGACGCCTGCGCTGTCGATGAGTTGTACGGTGAGGCGTATCGTATCCATACCGTTGGCGATGGCGGTCGCCGGATCGGGTAGCGCATTCGCCAACACCAGTGTTTGGCCGAAGCCGGTAAGCGTGACGGTGGCATCGCCCTCGCCGCCGGGTTGCAGCCTGCGGATCAGCGCGCGGACGACCACTGGGCCGGTGGAAAGACCGGGCAGCAGATCCACTTCCGCGATTCCCAAGGCGTCCGACAGCACGTCGGTTTGACGTGCCCCGCCAGGGAAATGGCCATCGCCTGACCGGACGCGGAACTGCACCTCTACGCCGGCGACCGGCGCGCCTGCGAAGCCCTGCAGGAAGGCGATCATACGCGCCGGTTTTGCACTGCCCGCTTGTAACGCCGTGGGCTCTGCGCGTAGCGAGATCGTGACCGGATGCAACGTGATCACGGCATCGGCACTCAGGCCCGCGCCCACCGTGTCATTCAACGTGACGGTGAGCAAACGGTCGAGCGGGTTGTTAGGCAGGTTGGTGCCGGCCTGCACCAGGGCGCGAATTTCACCGAAGAGGTCGGAGGCGGTGGTTTCGCCCAGGAGGGTTCCGAGATTGAGAAGGTCGAGACTCCAATTCGCCGTGACACCCGCTGCCGGCGTGGCATCGGCGTAGCGGAATACGCCGGTGACCATCGACGTCTGTTGGCCATCGCCCGTGAGGTTGAGCGGCAGGGCCGTCAACTCCAGGGATGTCGGTGGCCGTGTGATGAGCAACACCTGGGCATCGGCAGTGACGCCCGGGAAGCCCACGATCACGGCGTGCAGGTTCTCCGACAGACCGGCGGCCGAACCGGTGTCGCCGGAGGCATAGGCCACCGGCCGCGTGCCTGCTTGCGTGAGGCTGGCCTTCAGTCCGGCAGGCGTAACCATCGCGCCGCCCAGCGCCGTCGTCACGTCGTATTGAATGCTCAAGTTGCTCGCGAAGAATTCATCGAGGATGAGCGCCAGCGCAGCTTCAGCGGCCGTTCGTGACGCAAAGAGGTCGGTGGCCCCGGTGTCGATATTGCGCAGCATGGCGCCGCCGCCTGGCAGGTCGAAGACGGCGAATGTCGGCGCCACGCTGCCGCCGATTTTATTGCCGAAGATGTCGACGATTTCGGGCGTGAGCGTGGCGGAGAGCTTGAGATCCACAAACATACGGTCGGGTGCGGCGGTGAGCGTCATGCGCGCCGGGTCGGCGGGCTTGAGCATCACGGTCGCGGCGCCGCCAAAGGTGCTCGGGTTCACGGTCCCGTCGGGAAACACGCTGCCGGTGGTGACGATGGTGACCTTCCCGGCTTTGGTGCCGGCGCGGTAGACCGCGTTGCGTATGGGCCGGGCGATACCCCCGGCCAAGGCGAACTCCAATTCGGCCGTTTCGAGGGAGCCCGTCACGTCCCCGTCTTCGTCGGGAAAGATGGCCAGAAAGAACTTGTAGCGACCGTCCGGCCCGAAGCCGGAACAGCCACTCGCCAGCGTGCCGGTGATCTCCACCGAAGCGGTAGCCGGATTCGCCGGGTCGCCGACGACGAGCGTGATCTCGCTCAGGTTGCTGGGCAGGAAGAATAGGGGATCAAAGAGCGTCGGGTCCCCGGTGAGGATGCTCACGCAGGCCTCCAGCGCCGGGCCGGTGGAGGGACGCACTTTGGCGCGCACGCGGGCGATGCCTGGTTGAGCGCGGTAGATGAGGAACAGCGCGCCATCGGCCGCCGTCGGGGCGATGGCCGGGAGCGTGAGCTGGTTGAACACGCCCTCGGCGAGAGAAACCACGGCGCTGGTGGCGCTGATCGAAGTGTCCCCTGGAATGCAGCGGCCGTCGCCCATGAAAATCTGAACTCGCGCGTTCGGCACCGGGTTCGTGAAGGCATCGAGCACGGTGACCACGATGGTGGTGTCGTAGAACGGCTCACCCGGCGGACAGGCTTGGATTTCGTTGTCACGGTCGATTTCGCTGATCTCTAGCGCGGCGGGCGGGCCCGCGTCCAAGATGATTTCCACGGGTATGGGGGTTGCGTGGCCGGCGAAATCGCGTCCACCGATGCGCACCGGGAGCCCCGGTGGCGTGGCGCGCGTGCCCGCCACATACGACGTGGCGACGGTGCCGTCCTTGCCGGTGCGCACGGCGCCTTCCAGCAAGCGGCCCGAGATGCGGCCCGTCGGCAGCAACTCCGTAGTGATTCGATGGCCCGGAACGGGGATGTCGTTGGCGTCCTTGGCGGTGAAGGTGATGGAAATGGGATCGAGGTCGCCGACGATTCGCCGTAGCGGTGGTCTGCCGGTGACCTGCAACGCCGCGGCGGGCCCATGCAGGCCGATCTGGCCGGTGCCGACCGCCGTGGGATCCGAGATGAGCTTCGCGCGCACGATCTCAAAGCCTTCCAACGGACCAGCCTGATAAACAACTTGGGCCTTGCCGCCCGCGACCACGGCTTGCGCGGTGAGCGCGCCACTGGGCAGGAATGTGCCGCCACGGCCGGCGGGGCCATCGTCGAGCGCAAAGCTGACGAGTTCGCCCTCGAGGGAGTTGCCGAAGGCATCGATGACGGCGGCCGAGATGGTCGAGAACCCGCCGCCGCCAGCCGCCAGGTACGGACCATCCGCCGTAACGGTGATGGTGGGGTTGGCACGCGACGCGAGCAGGAACACTTCGACGAATGCCGAGGCGTTTGGTACGGCGGTGACGTCGGTGATACGCAGGCGAACCGTACCGGAGACTTCGCCGGCGCCGTAGAATAGATCGCGCACGAGGCCGTCGCGGGAGATCGTGGTCCGCGTAGCGCCCGGCGTGCCGGTGCCCGTTCGCACCGTGCCATCGGCGCGGGGGTTGTCCAGGCCACGCGGCTCGACGTCGATGCGAATTTGGTGTGGATCGGTGATCAGGCCGCCGTTGGTGTCCAGGATGTCGATTCGGACTTGGGCGAGGTCGGGCGCGGC
>JACQVT010000700.1 GCA_016209665.1 Planctomycetota bacterium
CGTAGATGCTTGCCGCGAAGACCCGGCCGGCGATGGTGCCCGGATCTTTCTCGCTGATCGCCTGCTGGGCGGCGGACCGGGCCACGAAGTTCGCCACCTCTTTCTCGGGGAACGTCGGCGTCCGGACGATCTCGGCCAGAATGTCGGTCGCAATGTCGGCGTGCTCGCGCAGGGCCCAGATACGGACGCTCGAATCCTCCGCGCTCACCTCGGCCGACAGCGACATCGCCCGCGAGTCGATCATCTCCGCGAGTTCGTCGCCGCTGTGGCGGGCGGTCCCGCGACGAAGCGTGTTGAACGTGCAGTAGGCCAAACCCGCCCTGTCGGGCGGATCGTCCCTGGCGCCGCCCAGGAAGCCCAGCGAGATCGTCACCGACGGCGCCGCCGAGTTCGCGAACACCGCCACCGTCAGACCGTTGGCCAGTTTGCGCGTGACGGGCGCGGGCAGTTCGACGGGCCGTGGCGGCTCGCCCCGAGGCATCTGGGCGGGCGGCGGGTTGTCAACGACCTTTTCCTCATCCTTCTTCGACTGGTCGGTCGTGGCCTCGGCCGCAGCCGGCGGATTCGGGTCCGGCCGCACGACGACGGCGACGCGATGGGTCTCGCGGAGCACCTGCCGCGCGACGGCCATCACCTGCTCGGCGGTCATCTCGCGGACCCTCTGGCGGTCGGCGTTCACGCGATCCGGATCGCCCAGCACCACCGCCGCGTAGCCGATTTGTTGGGCACGGCCCTCGACCGTCTCGGCCGCTCGCACGTAACTGGCCAGCACCTGGTTACGGGCCTTCTCGAACTCCGCCGGCTCCAGTCCCTTGTCGAGCAGGATCGCCACTTCGTCCAGCAGGGCCTTCTGTCCGATCGCAACGTCGACGTCGGGCTTGAGCACGGCCGACAGTACGAACAGCCCCGCCTGTTCTTTACCCGAGTTGTAGCCACTGGCGCTGACCGCCAACTCCTTGCCCAGGACCAGGTGGCGGTACAGGCGGCTGCTCTGCCCGCTGGACAGGATCCGCCCCAGGATTTCCAGCGCGGGCGAATCCGGGCTGGTGTCGGGCAGCGACGGGTACGCGAACAGCACCAGCGGCGACGGCGCCCGGTCGGTCAACTCGATCTGCCGCGGCTCGGTCATCGCCGGCTCCTGGACCGTCACGCGGGGCGGGTCGGCCCGTCGCGGCACCGAACCGAAATACTGGCGGGCCTTGGCCATCGCCGATGCGTGCGTGACGTCGCCGACCAGCATCAGGGCGGCGTTGTTGGGAATGTAGTACGTCTGGAAGAACTGCCGCAGCTCGTCCGTGGTGGCCGCATCCAAGTGGGTCATGTTGCCGATCGGTGTCCAGCGGTAGGGATGCACGCGATACGCCGCCGCGTAGAGCGACTCGTACAGCTTGCCGAACGGCCGGTTCAGGTAGTTCTTCCGCCGCTCTTCCTTGACCACCTCGCGCTCGGCCGCGAAGTAATCCTCGTTGATTTTCAGGTGAGCCATCCGCTGGCCCTCGAGCCACAACGCCAGATCGAGCTGCGCCGAGGGCAGCGTCTCCCAGTAGACCGTCTGGTCGAAGCTCGTGTAACCGTTGATTCGGGCCCCGTAGCGGCTCAAAAACCGGAAGTGGTCCTGCGGCCCGATCAGGTCCGTGCCGCGGAACATCATGTGCTCGAACATGTGGGCGAAGCCCTGCCGCTCGGGATTCTCGTCCTTGCTCCCCACGTGGTACCAGACCTGCACCGCCACCAGCGGCACGCGGTGATCCTCCATCGTCACCACGGTCAAACCGTTGTCGAGCCTGCCCACCTGGAACGCCCACCGCTCAGCGGGCTGTGCCTCTGCCATGCTCACCTCAGTCAACATCATCCCCACCACCGTTGCCACAGTCGCGATGCTCTTCATGGTCGTGTCCTGTCTCGTGGCGATCGAGCGCCCGCCGCCCGCTGCGGCCCGCAGACGGTGCATCATAGGGTGATCGAGACGAATTGCCACTCGAATGTAGCGACGCCCGCCTCCAGGTGTGCGTGACAGTCGGGGCAAGGTGTGTCAGAGCCCCGAGCGCAGGCGAGCGGGTTGAGTCCCCCCACCTTGGCCGTCAAAGCGGATCGTGTCA
>JACQVT010000074.1 GCA_016209665.1 Planctomycetota bacterium
CACGGACAGGCCCTGGAGGGCCACGTCGTGGATGATGCTGTCGTAGGCGCGCTGGAGGAACGTGGAGTAGATGGCCACCACCGGCTTCACCCCCTGGGTGGCCAGGCCGGCGGCGAACGTCACGCCGTGCGCCTCGGCGATGCCCGACGGCACCGGCCTCGACAAATTCGCCAAGGTGTTCCCGGACCGGTTCTTCGACGTCGGCATCGCGGAAAGCTGCACCGTCGACATGGCCGCCGGCATCGCCCGATGCGGGCTGCGCCCCGTGGTGGCCATCTACTCGACGTTCCTGCAGCGGGCCTTCGACCAGATCTTCCAGGAGGTCGTGCTTCAGGGCCTGCCGGTCGTGTTCTGCATCGACCGCGCCGGGCTCGTCGGCGGGGACGGCGCGGTGCACCACGGGTTTCTGGACATCGGCTATCTGCGCGGCTTCCCCGAGATGGCGCTCTTGGCCCCGGCCGACGAAAACGAGCTGAAGGCGGCGCTACGGTTCGCGCTGGCCCAGCCGCGAGCGTGCGCGATCCGCTACCCGCGGGCCGACGTTCCCGAGCCGATGGGCGATGCTCCGCCGTTCGAGTCGGGTGTCGCCCGACTGATGCGGGACGGCCGCGATGCCACGATCCTGGCCTACGGCTCGAGCGTAGGCCCCGCCCTGGACGCCGCCGACCTGCTGGCCAGTCAGGACATCTTCGTGCGGGTGTATAACGCTCGGTTCGCCCGGCCGATCGACGGCGAAATGCTGCGAGCCGGGCTCGGTTCAGCCTGCGCTGCGGAGGGCGGACCCCATCCGGTGATTACGGTCGAGGAGCATTCGGTCGTGGGCGGTTTCGGGGCCGCGGTGCTCGAGGTGGCCCAGGAGATGGGCCTGCCCACTCAGCACATCGCGCGGCTCGGGATGCCGGCGGACCGGTTCATCCAGCACGGTTCGCGGGCCGGCCAACTGGCCGAGTGCGGGCTCGATGAGGCCGGCATCGCCGCCGCCGTCGCCGAGGCACTCCGCGTGCCGCCGTCGAGGCGACCGGTCATGCCGCAGCCGCTGCGCCGCGGCGTGCCTATCGCGAGTGCCCATCTCGTCACGCCGCACCGTCAGCCGCCCCGCGCCGGTGAATGACGACGCAACCCCGCGCGCCGCGCGCCAGGCAGGAGGGGGCGCATGCCGCACGATCTACTCGCACGCTGGACCGGCCTGTGGCTGACGGTCAGCCTGAAGTGCCTCGTGGTCTACGTCGTGGTCGTTGGAATCTCCGTCGCGTTCCTCCGCGAACGGCCGAGTTGGCGGGCGTTCGTGTGGCTGATGACCATCGCCAGCTTCGCCTGGCTGAGCGTGCTCGAGTGGTCGAGCAACGGCGCCGGCGCTGCCTCCCAGTGGGCCGCCGGCCTGCCGCATCTCGTGTTGCTCGGTGTATGGAACGCCTACTTGGCCGGAAGTGTGGTCCTTGCCGGATTGGTCGCACATTCAGCCGTTCGGCTGCGGCTGCTGCGGACCTACGCGGCGACGCTGCCCGCCGACCTGGCCGGCCCCGGTTCCGCCGGCCTCGAGGTGGCTTCGCGATTGTTCAAGCAGATTGGATTGTACTCCAGCGGCCAGATCGAAGTCCCCACGTCATTCGGCATCCTGCGTCCGGCCATCGTCCTGCCGCTCCCGCCGTCGGGGACCATTTATCGGCACTTTGTTCGCGCAGCCATCATCCACGAACTGATCACCATCCTGCGGTTTGACGCGCTGTGGATGCTGCTGGTCCGGGTCGTTCAGTGCGCGTTTTTCCCCCATCCGGTGGTCTGGCTGGCCTATCGGCGCTACTGCGTCGCTCGCGAGCAGGCCTGCGACCGTTGGACGGTCAGGACCACGGCCGCCGCCACGGAGTACGACGCGCATCTGGCCGCACTCGCCAGGGTCGCCCGCCCGCGGACCCTGATGGCTCTGGACGCGCCCATGGTCGGCACCGGCTTGGCGGGCTTGCGCCGCCGGCTCGCCATCCTGCGCGAGGACGCCCCGCCGGAATCGCTCGGGGCATGGCCGACCACTTTGGCCGTCGCCACCGCCCTGCTGATGCTGGCCGTCGTCGCATCCATTGATTGGCCGCCGACGGCCTCGGCCTCCCAGACCATCGTCCGGGCTCGACCGCTCCTGATGGGGACCACGGCCGCCATCACCGCCACCGTCGGCCTCGCCGCCATCATCGCCGGCACGAGGGTGGCAAGACCGCGGCTCGTACCCCCCGTCGACGGCCTGGCCGCCCGGTCCCGACAGACTATCACCGAATGTGTCGAGCGCGTGGCGGAAGAATGGCAGGAACTCCAGGCGATCGTCAGTCTGACCGCCCGCAGACTCGAGCCGATCCTGCTGGTACTCCTGATCCTGGCCGCTACGATAGGAGCGTGGATCATGGTGAGCCCGGCGGAACCCGGCCCGGCCGGACACCTGCCCCCGGAGGTGCGACAACTTGAGTACCGGTGGCGCTAAGCGCAAGAAGCCCGCGCGGCGCGAACGCGACACGATGTCCGTCGCCGACGCCTACGCTGTCCTGGGGCTCAGCCTGGTGGCCAGCCGCCAAATGGTTCACGCAACGTACCGTCGGCTGGCCCTTGTGTACCACCCCGACCGCAATGATGGCGACCCTGCCAGCCTCGCCCAATTCAAGGAACTGGCCACCGCCTACCGCGTTCTGCAACGCAAGTTCCACCTGGACGACCTGGAAATCGGTCAGACGCACGGCGAATGCGACCGTTGCGGGAAGTACGACCTGCTTCGCACGGCCTTGGACGGCTCGCAATGCTGCGTCGACTGTTTGAGCCTCGCCCGGCGGCGGCCGCTGCTGCCCGCGCCGCCGGTAGTGATCGTCAGTTGCGCGGTCACCATCGTGATGCTGGCCCTCGCCGGCGGATGCCTGGTCGCCGGGGTCGCCCTGAACGTTCATCACTACTACGTCGCCTCGCTGGCCTTGGGCCTCCTGGGATTGCTCAGCCTGGCGGGCACCTGCATGAGCGTGATCTACACCGCCGAGCCACGACCACTGCATCGTCGCCGAATCGGCCGCCAGTGCCATCGCGCGCGTCACGCTTGGCCTCAACGCGACTCGTGAGCGCCACCACCGGCGCCACGGACAGCGGCGCTGAGAAACTGGATTCAGATCAGCTACCAGGTTACCGAGAAGAGCGCGAAGGGCGGTCTATGCGGAGACGGTCGCGAGTGGATCGGGGATGTCGCGACGCGACAGCAAACGTCTTGTCTGTGGGGCGGCAATCTCAGGCTGGCGATCGGGGGTCGACGCGCGGGCGAGCAACTCGGCCACGCTGGCCTTGGCTACCGGTGGTTGCTCGCAGCCATGGCTTGTGCACCCGATGAGTCCCGGACATTGCTCGCACATCATCTTCGTTCTCCGTCCCAGCCTGCGGTTACCACACTATCGGTCGGCACAGATTAGTATCCTTAATCTGTATCATTAGTCAAGTAAGTAACCACAATAATTAATGTCCTCTCGCGTGACGTGACCTGTCGTGATGTGCGCTGTATATCTTGTTAGCTGATTGTGATAATTAGTTTTGCTAATTCTATTGTTGGGTAATGGGCCGCGCTGCCGGCACTTGCGCCAGCGGCGGGCATCGTACTGTTGGGTCCTGGGCAGCGGCGCCCGGCGAGCCGACGGGGCGGTCGCCGACGGGAAGTTTTTCGGACTTTAATCCTTGAGGGCGCGAAGAGACTCCTCGGCGGCGGCGATGGTCGCGTCGACCTGCTCGGGAGTGTGCGCCATGGAGACGAAAACCGCCTCGAACTGGGACGGGGCAAGGTAAACGCCGCGTTCGAGCATCGCATGGAAGAACCGGCCGTAGAGCCGGGTGTCGCTGCGGAGGGCGGAAGCGTAGTCCGAAACGGGGCCGGCCTGAAAAAACATCGTGGCCATGCTGCCCACTCGATTGAGCGAGGCCGTGACACCGACGCTCTTGGCCGCCGCTTCGAGACCCTCGGCCAGGCGGGCGGCGAGCACCTCGAGCTGGGTGTAGAAGCCCTTCTCGTGCAGAGCCTCCAGCGTGGCCAAGCCGGCGGCCATCGCCAGCGGGTTGCCGGAGAGCGTGCCGGCCTGATAGACGGGTCCCAGCGGGCTCAGCCTGGCCATGATCTCGGCCCGGGCGCCGTAGGCGCCGACGGGCAGTCCGCCGCCGATGATCTTGCCGAGGCAAGTGATGTCCGGCCGGACCCGGTACAACTCCTGGGCGCCGCCCAAGGCCACCCGGTAGCCAGTCATCACTTCGTCGAAGATCAGCAGGGTCCCGTAGCGGGTGCAGAGGTCCCGCA
>JACQVT010000712.1 GCA_016209665.1 Planctomycetota bacterium
GCCTGCGCCGCCGCGGCTACACGCCCGAGGCGATCTGCAACTTCTGCCGCCGGATAGGCGTCAACAAGTTCGACAGCACCGTCGAGATGGGCCTGCTCGAATTCTGCATTCGCGAGGATCTGAACAAGCGGGCCCCGCGGGTGATGGGCGTCTTGCGGCCGCTGCGGCTGGTCATCGACAATTACCCCGAGGGTCAGGTCGAGGAACTCGACGCCATCAACAATCCCGAGGATGCCGGCGCCGGCACGCGGAAGGTCCCGTTCTCCAAGGTGCTCTACATCGAGCAGGACGATTTCCGCGAGGTGCCGCCGCCCAAGTATTTCCGCCTGTCGCCCGGCAAGGAGGTGCGGCTGCGCTACGCCTACTTCGTCACCTGCACGAGCCTGACCAAGGACCCGGCGACCGGCGAGATCACCGAAATTCACTGCACCTACGACCCCGCCACCCGCGGCGGTGACGCCCCCGACGGCCGCAAGGTCAAGAGCACCCTCCACTGGGTCAGCGCCGCCCACGCCATCGAGGCCGAGGTCCGCCTGTACGACTACCTCTTCTCCAGGCCCGATCCCGACGACCTCACCCCCGAAGAGAAGGCCGCCGGCAAGGACTGGAAAGCCAACCTCAGCCCGAATTCGCTCGAAGTCATTCCGAACGCCCGCTTGGAACCCAGCGTCCGCAGCGCCGCCCCCGGCACGCGCTACCAGTTCGAGCGCCACGGCTATTTCTGCGTCGACTCGGACACGATCGTCCCCGGGGCCGGTCCCTCCACAGGCGGCAAACTCGTTTTCAACCGCACGGTCACCCTCAAGGACACTTGGGCAAAGATCGAGAGGTCCGCGGTTGGATCCAAGGAACCACGGTGATGTCATCGCGCTCCCTCTTGTCATGGAGATTGACGGCAAGAAGGGCCCTCGATGAAATCGAGGCGGCCCACACTGCCGTGGGGGGAACCAGTCCCGGCAGACGATATGCGACGCAGCAGATCAACCAAGCGTACGCGGTCGTCGTGTCGTCCCAGTTCCAGAAGTACTGTCGGGACCTGCACTCGGAGGCCATCGATCAGATAACGACCTTCGTGTCGAACCCGAGCATTCGGGAGATCCTCCGCGTACAGCTCACGAGTAATCGGAAGCTGGATTCCGGTAACCCCAATTCAGGCAACCTCGGGAGCGATTTCGGGAGACTCGGCTTGGACTTCTGGCAAGACCTGTATGGGCGGGATCCGAGGAACTCGCTGAGGCGTCGCCAACTCGACATGTTGAACAAATGGCGGAACGCGATCGCCCACCAGGACTTCGACCCGGCGGAACTTGCCGGCAAGACACAGATTCGGCTCTCGGACGTTCGAGGTTGGCGAAAGACGTGCGAGGCGCTTGCTGAGGGATTTGACTTGGTCATCCGCGACCATCTGGCTACAATTCTGGGTAGGGTGCCTTGGTAGGAAGGACGCATGAAGAACAGCCGAAAACGCACGCCGGTCCGGGTTGGTGATTCACGGTTCCTGCACGTCGGAACCCGCAGGATTCGCGTTCGCGTCATCGAGGACCGCGGGCCGATCGGCGTCGGCGGCCGACGACTCGTTCGAGTCCAACGGCTGAACAGCGAAACCGAAGAACCGCTGGCCTTCGAAGTGCCCGCAGAGGACCTGAGCAGCTCCTGAAAAGCGTGGCCCACCGCGAGAGACTCGGAAGCCACCGCCCAAACCAGGCTGCCACAGACACGTCGGCGGACTGGCTACCGGGCGGCAAGTTGCTCACCCCGATCGGACCGGCATGCCCACCACCAGGTAGTCAGCGAGGCGGTTCAGTCCCCCACCAGCTCATCCGTCAGGGCGCCGGCGTTGTAGACTTTGCGCAGGGCTTCGATGATGGCGCGGATGTCGACGGCCAGGGCGCGGCCCTGGACGTCGTCGTAGGCGATGTCCCAGATGAGCGACTGCAGGTTGCCGTCGAAGATGAGGCCGACGATCTCGCCCTTCGCGTTGACCACGGGGCTGCCCGAGTTGCCGCCTATGATATCAGCCTTTAGCACGAAGTTGAGTTGGACGCTCAGATCGAGCTTGCTCTTTAAGTCGACCCATCGCTGCGGCAGCTCGAAGCCCGGTTGGCCGCGACGTTCCTTCCAGCGATCGTACATGCCTTCCAGCGTGGTGAACGCCGGCACCGTGCGGCCGGCCTCGGTGTAGCCCTTGATCGGGCCGAAGGCCAGGCGCAGTGTGCCCGTCGCGTCGGGATACACGCTCTCGCCATAGGCGGCGAACCGGGCCGCGCCGATCCGGGCGTAGGCGGCCCGCTGAACGCCCTCGACCTCATCCTCGAAGCGCTTGCGGAGAGCCCGAGCCTCCGGGTCCATCGCCCGGGCGAACTGAATCATGGGGTCCGTCGAGGACTCGATCGCCGGGCGACCCTCCTTCACGAGGCGCTTGCGGGTCTCGACATCCTGCAGCGTGCAGCCGCGGACAAGCTGCTCGGCCCGCTCGGCCGGCGGCAGCCCGCCCAACGCAGTCACGGCCGTGGGATCGCCGGCACCGAACGTCTCGGCGAGGTTGGACAGTCCGCTCGCCACCGCGTTGGTCTCCAGGGCCTCGTAGATCGGCGCCGGCGAGTAAAGCTGGAGGTACAGCGAATCCAGCTCGGAGTCGCGATACTCGCGAAGGCGGTCGGGCGAAGCCTTCGGAAGTTCTTCCGCCAGCCGCACCAAGTCGCGAGCAATCGAGTACAGCTCGGAGCCGAACGTCCGGCCCACCAACTGGTAGCGAACGTGGAACTCCTGCTCTGTCTTCACGGCGGTGGCAATGTCCGCCCACGGGTCGGCGGGCTGCGTGGCCGAGTCGCCTGGCGATGTCGGGGCCGCCTGAAGCCGCCGTTCCTCCTCCCCCTTGCGGCGGAACAGCTCCGGATCCAGCAGTCCGGCCAACACGCCGGTCCTGGCCTTCCGCGAGTTCTGCACGGAGAAGAAACTGTCTTCGCCGATGCGGGCGTTCTCCGGCCCGCGGTTGCAGAACGTCGCGAGCTGCACCTCGCGACGCCAGAGATACCGGAGGAACGTGGGCACCTCCACGTCCCGCAGGAACTTGAGATGCTCGACCGTCAGCAGCCGTCGCGTCCGGCCGGGATGTCCGAGGACGAACGCGAGTTCGCCGTCGGCCGCCCCCGCCTGGCTGCAGCGCAGGTAGTGCTCGGGGTGTAACGGCCGGCCGTCCTCGTACACGCGGAAGAAGCAGAAGTCCAGATCGAACCGCGGATACTCGAAGTTGTCGGTGTCCCCGCCAAAGAAGGCCGCCGTCTTCTCGGGGGCCATCACCAGGCGGACATCCTTGTAGCTCTTGTATCGGTACAGGTGGTAGCGGGCCCCGTGGTAGAGCGTGACCACCTCGCACTCCAGGCCGGTCGCGTCCTTCGATTCCTGCTCCACCCGGGTCATGGCCTTTCGCCGCGCGGTGTAGGCATCGGCGGGCGACATCTCCGGCGTGGCGGCGGCGTTGATCCGCTCGGTGACGTCCTCGATGGACCACAGCACCCGCACCTCGAGGTCCGGGCACTTGAGTTCCTCCCCGCGCGTCCGGGCATAAAAGCCCTCGGCCAGCAGGTCGCGCTCGGCCGTGCTCAGCTTGAACAACTGGTCGGACCCCACATGATGGTTGGTCAGCAGCAGCCCGTCGCCCGAGACGAGCGATCCCGACGCCCCGATCCGCACGCACGACTTCTGCAGGTGCTCCAGCCACCCCGGCGTCGGCTCAAACCCGTATCGCTCCTGGAGCAGCTTGTCGGGCGGGTTGTTCAGCAGCCACATGCCCTCGTCCGCGGGCAGGCCCCCGGCCGCGAGCAAAATCAGGACCAGACCCTCCACCGCGA
>JACQVT010000725.1 GCA_016209665.1 Planctomycetota bacterium
GGGCTGCCGTCCGAGCGGATGAGCGGGCGCTGCCCGCGCAGCACGCTGCGTATGGTTCCGGGGATGATGCGGTTCCAGTTGAGGTCGCCCGGACCGTAGAGGTTGCCGCAGCGCGTGATGACCACGCTCAGGCCGAAAGTGTGCGCATAGGCCTGTGCGATCAGGTCCGCGCAGGACTTGCTCACGTCGTAGGGATGTCGTCCCTGAAGCGGTGTGTCTTCGGTGTAGGGCAGGACCTTCTGCGCGCCGTAGGCCTTGTCGGAAGAGGCCACGACGATGGCCTTGACCTTGGGACTGCGGCGGGCGGCCTCCAGCAACCGCCAGGTGCCGGCGATGTTGCTCTCGAACGTGGACAGCGGGTTGCGGTTGGCCACCGGCACCAGGGTCTGCGCACCCAGGTGGAAAACGGTGTCGATCTCGTATTCGCCCAGGGCGCGCTCCAGCAGGTCCTGATCGATGAAGTCGCCGCGTACGACCTTGACGGTCTCAAGACGGCCCGAGCGCGCCAGCTCTGACATCGGGACCCAGTCCCGCACCAGGGCCACGAGGTCCGTGCCGGCGGCCACAAGATCGCGCACCAGGGCACCGCCCACCAGGCCCGTAGCGCCGGTGACCAGGGTCGGACGGTCGCGCCAGAAGGCAGGGTCTACCAGGTCTTCCACGAGGCCTCACTGTAGCGCGCCCGGTTGCCTGGACACAAGCCGGAAGGAGTCACTCGAATCCCTGCTCGGCCGCGCGGTAGTCCGGGTAGTCGCGATCACGTTCGCACATGATGCGTTCGGGCGTGTCCGGCCAGGCGATTCGGAAGCCCAGATCGTTCCAGCGGACGCCACGGGCCGCCTCGGCTACGTAGGCCGTATCCATCTGGTAGATGATCTCGGTGTCGTCCGTGAGGGTTTGAAAGCCATGGGCAAAACCGCGTGGAACGTAGACGGACTTTCCGTTGGCGGCGCTGAGCTCCGTGGCGAACCAACGCCCGTGCGTGGGCGAGCTTGACCTAAGGTCCACGATGACGTCGTAGACCGCGCCACGAGGACAACGCACGAGTTTGACCTCGGTATGCGGTGGGGCCTGGAAGTGCATACCCCGGAGGGTACCGGCGCGGCGGTTGACGGAGATGCTGATCTGGTTGGCCACCGAAGCAAGTCCCTGGGCACGGAAGGTCTCGACGCAGAACAGGCGCGCGAAGCAGCCGCGGAGGTCCTCCTGGCGGGTTGGCGCGATGATGTAGGCGCCGGGCAGTGGGGTCTCTTCAAAGTGCATTCAGGTCAACCGGGGTTCGGGAATGAGCACCAGGAACCGCCCGCCCCCGCGGCGGTAGTCGTCCAGCGATTCCATGATCTCGGCGGCAATGTTCCAGGCGAAGATCACTATGACATCAGGGGCTTGCGCGAGCATCGCCTCGGGCGAGACGATGGGCACGCGGAGACCCGGAATGAGATGGCCCTGCTTGTAGGGACTACGGTCAGCGATCGGTGTGACGGTATCCGCGTCCAGGCCCAGTGCGTTGAGCATGACGGTACACTTCGCCGCCGCCGCATAACCGGCCATACGCAGCCCTTCGCCGCGGAGTCGCAACAGCAGCTCGCGGGATCGCCGGATGATATCATCGGTCCGCTTCGCGAAGCCGGTGTAGTGCGACGTATCGAAGATGCCCGCCCGGCGTTCGCCAGCCAGGAAATCCTTCACGGCCTTGGGTGATGCGGGTGCTCCCGCGGCGGCTACGGCATGCACGCGCAGAGAGCCGCCGTGGGTGGACTGCGGAGTGATGGCCCAGGCAGCCAGTCCGTGCTGACGCAAGAGATATTCGAAGGCCGTCGCCGAGAAGTAACAGAGGTGTTCGTGGTAGATCGTGTCGAAAGCGCAGGTCTCGATCAGACCCCCGATGTACTGGAACTCGAACACGGCTACGCCCGATGGTTTCAGGAGTTCGCGTACGCCCTCCATCACGCCGTGCAGGTCGGCCACGTGGGCAATGACGTTGTTGGCGATGATGAGGTCTGCCCGACGCCCCTCGGTCGCCAGGCGGCGGGCCAGGCCCATATCGAAGAACTCGGCCAACGTCGAAACGCCCAGTGCCTCGGCTCGTGCGGCGATGTTGCGCGCGGGTTCAATGCCTAGGGCGGGAATGCCCCGCTGAACGAAGTTGCGCAACAGATAGCCGTCATTGCTGGCGATCTCGATCACGAAGTGCTCGGGCCCCAGTCCCAGTTCCTGCGTCAGATCCGTAACCATGTCGCGGGCGTGGTCGAGCATGGTCTGGGCCTGGGATGAAAAGTAGAGGTAATGCCGGAACAGATGGGCCGGGTCGACGGTAGCGGTGAGCTGCACGAGCGAACAATGCGGGCAATGCACCACGTCCAGGGGTACCCGCGGCTCGGGCCCGACCGCGACAGACGTCTTCAGAACCTTGTTCGCAAGCGGTTGGCGACCCAGCGAGAGTACGGGCGCCAACTCCGAATGCCCGCAAATGCGGCAGTTGGGCGAACGGGTGTAGGGAGCGGCTGTGGGGTCAGAGGATGCCATGGGTCGCGCCCTGGTACGCAAGTCCGACCAGCACCTTAGCGAATCTCGGGGTGGCGCGTCAAGCTGCCCGCCATACGGCCGCCCCCGTGGCCTAGCTTGAACGGCGCGGTCGTGAAGGTAGGATAGGGCGCATGAAGGTCTGGGTCATAGGAGCATCGGGGCTGATCGGGTCGCGTTGCGCCGCGGCTTTCGCCCAGGCCGGTCATCGGGTCACCGGTACGCGCCGGCAAGCACTACCGGGCCCCTGGCGCCCGCTGGACCTGCTCGACGGCCCCGTGGTGCGCGAGGCGATCCGACTCGAGCAGCCGGATCTCGTGCTCCTGGCCGCGGCGTTGACCAACGTCGACTATGCCGAGGGGCATCGCCAGGAAGTCTTCGACGTCAATGTGACGGGAACCGGATACGTCGCCGAGGCCTGCCGATCCGTGGGGGCGCGCCTGGTGTATTTCTCCAGCGATTACGTCTTCAATGGCCGCGGCGGCCCCTACGCAGAAGATGATCCACCCGATCCGATCAACGTCTACGGTGCGTCCAAGTTGGCCGGCGAGGAACAGATCGTCCAGCTTTTGCCCGACGCGCACCTGATCGTGCGTACCACGGTGGTCTACGACTGGCATCCGGGCGGCAGGAACTTCGTCATGCAACTGGTGGAGCAGCTGCGGCGGGGCCAGGTGATGCGCGTGCCCCGTGACCAGTTGGGCTCGCCGACCTGGGCCCCCGATATCGGCAGGGCGCTGGTTGCGCTGTGTCGTGCCCATGCATCCGGGATCTTCCACGTGGTGGGGCCCGAACGCCTGAACCGCTACGATTTCGCCCGAGCGGTCGCCGCGGGGTTGGGCCTGAACGAGGAGTTGATCGATCCGGTAGCCACGGCCAAACTGGCACAAGCGGCGGCCCGTCCGCTCTCGGCGGGCATGTCGCACAGCCGGTTGAACGCCGTACTTCAGGAACCGATGACGCCGGTGCGCGATTCCGTGGCAGCGATTCGCCGCTGCATGGAGGCCCAGGCGTGAACGTCCGGGAACGCGAGTTGCGCAGCCGCATCCGGGAGGCGGTGGCCGAGATCCACGAACTTCGAACCGCCGAACAGGTCTTCCGGCCTGGTGAATCGGTGGTGCATTACGCTGGCCGCGTCTTCGATGCCAACGAAGTGCAGGCGGCCGTGGACGCGGCGGTGGACTTCTGGTTGACCATGGGACCCAACGCGAAGGCGTTCGAGCGCGCCTTCGCGCGCAAGCTTGGTTACCGGTTCGCGTTGATGGTCAATAGTGGTTCCAGCGCCAACCTGGTCGCCATCGGCGCACTGTGCTCGCCGTACTTCGACCGCGCGCTTAGTCCGGGCGACGAGGTGATCACGCCGGCCCTTACCTTTCCGACCACGCTGAACCCGATCATCCAGCATGGCCTGGTCCCGGTGTTCGTCGATGTGGAGGAGCGCACGCTCAACCTGGATACTGGTCGGTTGGCCGAGGCGGTGGGCCCACGCACACGGGCGGTCGCCCTGCCCCACACCCTGGGCAATACCGCCGATCTGGATGCCGTCGAAGCGTTGTGTCGCGAGCACGACCTGTTGTTGTTCGAGGACTGCTGCGACGCCCTGGGCACCACCTGGCGCGGACGTTCGGTGGGCGACTACGGCCTGATCGCGACCACCTCGTTTTACGCGGCGCATCACATGACCACGGGCGAAGGCGGGATGGTGTTCACGCGCGATGAGGGGTTGCAGCGTGCCGCCCGGTCGTTGCGGGATTGGGGACGCGATTGCTGGTGTCCTTCGGGCCAATCAAACACCTGCGGCAAGCGATTCGGTTGGTCCTTGGGCGATTTGCCGGCGGGATATGACCACAAGTACATCTA
>JACQVT010000702.1 GCA_016209665.1 Planctomycetota bacterium
CACAGTCGAGGGCGACTGTGCCACGATTTGTCGTGCCACAATTTGTCGTGCCACGCTTCGTTGTCACGTCCTGCGGCCGGGGGCCTTCACCATTCCTTAATCATTGCTTAACAATGGGGGGCACGACTGAGCGCTGGCCAACGCCAGCCCAACGATTTACATTCCCACACGACGCATTCGCCCGGCGCGTATCACGTCCGGCCGTCAATCTGGTATAGTAGTGATTGGCCGCCACGCGCTAACCCTCAGCCGACCGTCAGCCTGGCAAGTGGATGATGTGGACAAAGGCCGTCATGTCCAAGGGCAGCACTATCCAAGGGTACGTCGAGCGGCAGTTGAAGCGGCTGCGCGCCAATCTCGCGGAGGCGCTGTCGACCGGCGATGTGGAGGCTGTGCACCAGCTCCGGGTAACGAGCCGTCGCCTGGAGGAGCCGCTGGAGGTGTGCCGCCCGCTGGCCGGCGGCAAGGAGCCGGCCCGCGCGGCCCGCCGGCTGAAGCGGGCGCGCAGGGCGTTTCGGCTCGTGCGGGAACTGGACGTCCTGGTTGGCTCGCTGACCGGGCCGCCGGGCAGTCGGCCCACCGCGGAGCAAGAGCGCATGGCCGCGGAACTCGCAGGAGCCCGCGCCGCGCAGTTCAGAAGGGCTCAAAAGAAGGCGGCGGCATTCCGCCTGGAGATGCTGGAGCGGTGGTTCGAGCGCATCCTGGCGCGGTGCGCGTCCGTGGCCGGCAGCGAGGTGGCATGGGGCCCGGCAAGATTGCGCGAACTCGTGAGCGATCGGGCGGCAAAGGTCCTGGACGACGATCCAGCCGGCGCGGGGCAGGCGGATCTGCATCGGACCCGGCTCGGCCTCAAGCGACTGCGGTACGCCCTGGAGTTGCGAAACGCCGTCAGTGGCGATGACTGTGCAGACCTGATGAGGCAGTTCAAGGCCGGGCAGGACCGCCTGGGTGACTGGAACGATCAACTGCAAGCGGCCCGGCACCTGACGCGGATCGCCCGTCGCCGGCAAATCCTGGTTCAGCAGCCGGACTTCGCGGCGGCGGCGTTGACGCACGCGGCCGGGCGGCTGCGGCGATCACAGGAACTGGCGGAGACGTTCCGGGCGGAATGGGCCGGGTTCAATCGCGTGGTCCGCGAATTGGCCGCCGGTCCTTCGCGCGGGGAGGCCGGCGCGGCGCCTTGCCCGCCCGCGCAAGCAGCGCTTATGCTGAGCGATGGCGAAGACACCTGATGAAGGGTCCGGCCGCAGCCCGGACCGGGAGATCGACCGTGTCCGTCAATGGAGAATCTGATCTCAAGCCGCATTGCTATCCGGGGCGGCTGTTTATCGTGGAAGGCATCGACGGCTCGGGCAAGAGCACGCAGGTTCGCCTCTTGCAGCGGTACTTGCAGTCGGAGGGCTACTCCGTCGTGTTCACGGAGTGGAACTCCGCCGAGCTGGTCAAGGCCACGACCAAGAAGGGCAAGAAAAGGCGCAGCCTGACGCCAACGACGTTCAGCCTTCTGCACGCGACGGATTTCGCCCACCGCCTGCTGAGCAACATCCTTCCACCGCTGAAGGCCGGTTCGATCGTGCTGGCCGACCGGTACGTCTTCACGGCGTTCGCTCGCGACGTGGTCCGCGGGTGCCACCGCGACTGGGTCCGCAAGGTCTATCGCTTCGCTCCCAGGCCGGACGTGTCATTCTTCTTCCGCGTGCCGATGGAGGTGGCCTTACGGCGGATCACGATGGCCCGGCCGGCCCTGAAGGACTTCGAGGCCGGCCTGGACCTGAACCTGCACCCGGACCCCTATGAGAGCTTCAAGATCTTTCAGGGCGCCATTCAGGACGAATACGCGAAAATGGTCGACGAGTACGGGCTGGTCGTGATGGACGGCCGCGACAACATCTCCGACCAGCAGCGCCGGGTGCGGGCGATCATCGACCGCGGCCTGGCCCATTATCACCGAAAGCCGAGGATCGCATGAGCCAGCTCCAGTTTTTCGGCGAGGGGCTCCCATACGTCGAGGCGGAGGACTACCCCGGCGTGCTCATCACCATCGAGGGCACCGACAGCGTGGGCCGCACCACCCAGGTCAACATGCTCCGCGAGTGGCTCGAGGTGCAGGGCTACGGCGTGGTCGACACGGGATGGACCCGCAGCGAACTCGTCGGCCGCACCATCACCCAGGCCAAGCAGGTGCGGGGCCTGAACCGATACACCTTCTCGCTGCTGTATGCCGCGGACTTCGCCGACCGCCTGGAGAAGGAGATGCTGCCGGCCCTGCGGAGCGGGTTCGTGGTGCTGGCCGACCGCTACGTCTTCACGGCGTTCGCCCGTGACGTGGTGCGGGGCGCCGACCGGCAGTGGGTGCGCGACCTGTTCGGCTTCGCTCCGGTCCCCCACCTGGTGCTGTACCTGAAGATCGACGTGGCGACGCTCA
>JACQVT010000716.1 GCA_016209665.1 Planctomycetota bacterium
GGGGTGACGTGACCACGAACAGATTCAGGAAACCGGCCGCGCGCGTGCTGAGGGCCTGGGTGAGATCAAAGGCCCTCTCCGTGGCCTGAGCGTAATCCAGGCCCGACTCGACCGCGTAATCTCCGTAGGTACTTCGCAGAAACTTGGCGGTCAGCCGGCCGGCATCCGCAGGCTCGGCCCACAGCCTGGGGGTCAACCAGAGATGGAGCGGGAAGAGGTAAGGGTTCTGGGTCGCGGAGACCCAGACCCTCGCCAGTTCGAGGCGCTGGATACGCCGGACGGCCTCCGCCATCCTCTCAGGATACACCGATGGCAACAGGGAGGTAGGGTTCTCCTGGACCTCAAGCCAAGACTCGACCTGCCGGCCTTGCACCTGCCAGGCCTTCACCCGCTCCTCGAAAATGTCCAAAGATACATCGGCGGCGTGAATCCGAGGCGACTCGAATATCAGCAGGCAGGGATCCAGGGTGCGAGCGAGGTCCGGCACTTCCGCGAGGTTCACGTGCCAGGCGGAAAAGGCGACCGGCTCCTCTCTGCGGTGCCGTCGGATCATGGCCAGGAACGCGTTGCCCAGATCCCCCATCATCCGCGCCTGCGGCATGCATCGATCACAACGACAACCTCCGGGGTCACGCTGCCAGAGTACGAAGCCCGCCGCCGCATCAAAGTACCGGACCTGTTGTTCGTAGAGGTCGAGGAGATGCTGCCGGGCGGCGGGCTGGCTGGGGCACAGACCCACTCCCTCGTTGAACAAATCGATCCCATTGACCGCCGCCAGCTCGGGGTGTTCCCGTGTGAACCCGGGGGCCCCCAGGGTCGTCATCAGGGCGAGCCACGGCCGCAGGCCGAACTCCCGCGCGGCCCGAGCCGTGATCCGCAGCGTCTCGGCTCTCCTGAGACCGTCGCGTGTGCCGAGAAACGGGTCCTCGGGAGCATACAGTTGACCGGGCTCGAATGCCGGTGCCGCCATCAGGCCACTCTGATAGAGCGCGCCCTGCTCGAGGATCGTGAGGGGGCCGTCCTCGGCTCTATAAATGCCCCAGGGGATGAACAGGACGTCAGCGTAGCCGAGGGTCTTGAGCCAGCGCATGAGCCGGCGGAGTTCACTCTCACTCCATTGACGGGGGCCAAATGCTCCGAATGGGAAGATCTGATGAATGATGATGCCTGGTGCCGCCATGGGCCACCTCAACTCTTGATATGGACGATCCGCCCAGATGCCGCTCACGGGATGCGCTCGGGCTCGACCCTGACCGGAATCGGCCGATCGCCTTCCCACTCCACACGGGCCAGGAACAGGCCGGGCAGCAGCGAGGCCTCGTCGGCGGCCGACCCGCGGTACTTCAGGATGCCCGCCCGGCGGTTCAGATACCGCTGGTACTCCTTGCGGGTGCTGGTCATCCACCATTGGCCGGCGTGCTCAAATAGCTCCATGCAGTGAAACCGGCCGAAGAAATAGCTTCCGCGGACTGCCCCGCTGGCCGACCAGAAGTCCTCCATGTCCAGGCCCGCCCGGCCGAGAAAATCGTCCGGCCGCGGGCTGACCGCGTGCCAGTATCCCGGGCCGAAGGCGACGAACAAATGCCACATGCCGTTGCGGCACACCACGGTCGGCGATTCCGTGCCGGCCGTGCCCCGCATCTGTTTGGAGGTCTTGAAGACGGGACCGTGGTCGGCGAAGCCCGCGAAGTCTTGCGTGGAGAGCAGACCAACGGCGCAGGTGCCGTCGTTAAGGCTCACGCAATAGTAGATCAGGTACCGGCCGTCGGCCGGAGGGCGCACGATGTGGGCGTTCTTGCAGGAGCCCCCGGACCGGGCGTAGTCCGGCGGGCGCCAGATCGGATTGGCGGGCTCGTACTCCCATTCATGAAGGTCGCGGGAGCGGGCCAGGGCCAGGGCCTCGCCCTCGGGGCCACGGGTGGTATACACATTCACCCAGTGATCCTCGAACCGTGCAATATTGCTTGTTCCCTGCAGGAGCGTGCCGAACTCTGCTTGCGGCTCCTGCATGATCAGGCCACGGCATTCGAGCTGATTCAGCGCAGGGCCGGCGGCGTGGGCATCGCCCATCTCATAGGGCGTTTTTCGGCATTCGGCATAGCGCTTGGCCCGCAAATTCGCAATCCATTCATCGGCATATTCGAACGGGCCGGTCACGTAGTACAGGTGCCAATCGGTTCCGTCGTGGACAAGGCAATGATCGGCCAGCCACCAGCCCTTCGGCGGTGCGTAGACGTGCGTCATCACCTCGTCGAAATCGACTTCTTCGCTGGCGTACAACTGCCGGTGGAGAATCACAAGGCGTTCGGCCCATTCGGCGGCATTCACTGTCGCAGACAGCGGCGGGGCCAGATGGGACAAGCTCACGATTCACCTCACTTCTCAGCAGGTCAGCCCTACGGCTCGCACGGCCGGACCGGACGTCCGGAGGTGTCCGGCCGGAGCACCTCGTTGACAATGGCAATGCCGTGGGGGGTGTTGGCCGCTACCCAGTTGCGATCCTTCTCCCGTCGGATCAGACGCTCCCCGACAGGACGGCCAAGGGGATCGGCCGGTCTCATCCTGTCTGAGCCCCCGGCGACGGCGGGACTGCCCGACGTCCGACCTAACGTTTCCAGCCATCCGATGAATCGATCCGATGGGTTGGAGCAATCGCCAGACGAGAAGACGAATGCCCGCACGCCCGCCGGTTGGCCCTCCGGCGCTGGGCCGGACGGCGCGGCGACCGGCAACTCCTTCGTTACCTCGGCGGTGAACAGTTGGCCCGTGTTCAGGTCATAGTACCAGGCCTGCTTCGGCCCCGCCGTGCCGCCGCCGACAAGCAGCCAGTAGAGCAATCCTGCCGCTCCGAGAATAGCCACCACGACCAGAACCGCGATCAGCCGCGATTTCGGCGGCTTGGGACTGCTTTTCGGGGGCGGAACGGACATGTCGAGATTCCCCACTGTCGAGAACGCTGGAATCAAGCGAACCAATACGAGAACAACTTCGCGTTGCGGAGCATGAAGCTCAATTGGACTGGCCCGGCGGGAAGGGCACGGGCTTTCGGCCAAACGACCTCGTGATCAATCAGGTCGGCGGTCATCGGCGCGGATAGATCGAATCCGTGCAACGGCTGGCCGGCGAGGTCCCGCACGGCCACGTAGATTTCGCCGCCGGAGGCATCTCCACTGAGACGCAGCCGGCCGTCCTCCGGCCAGATAATAGCCTTCGTCACCAGCGTGCCTGAATCGTACTGAGCGTCCCAGGAGACGAACCCGTCGCGCCGCTCGATGGCCAGGCCCATCATCGGCGGATGCTTTCGCTCGACGGTCTTGTGCGTCGGGCCGGTGTGTGCGCCGTGCACGCCGCCGTAATAGATGTAGAGTTCATCGCCACGAGGGATGATGTTCTCAATGCCGCGCACCATACCGCCTTCCCAAGTGTCATCCGGCCCCAGGCTCAACCAGGTGGCCCGCTGCCCGACCCGGGTCCAGTGGACGCCGTCGCGGCTGGTCGCGAGTTGGGTGTCGATCTTGCCGTCGCCGCCCTCGCGGTACATCCACATCATGGCCAGATATACCCCTTCGTACAGAGTCACCGGCGCACCGTAGATCTGCGTGGCGGGGCCGTCCCGGGCGTCGCACTCGAGGACAAGTTTGGGTTCGGACCACGTCAGGAAGTCCTCGCTCTCACTGCGGGCGAGCCGCCGACCGAACCCGAACCGCCCGAAGGCCACATAGCGGCGGGTCCGGCGGTCGTATACGACGCTGTGGTCGGTGTCGGAGTACTTGGGAATAACCGGGTTCTTGTCGTGGTTCTTCCAGCGGATCCCGTCCGGCGAGAAGGCCACCCAGATGCCGTCCTTAGGCCCGGCCCTGGTTCGGGGCTTGCCATCGATGACTTCCCAACCGTTGGAGCCGTGGTCCCAGAAGAGCGCCTTCCAATGGCGATTGGGGTCGGGGTCGTCCGGTTCGTGGAGGATGGCGACGCCTTCGCAGTTGAACTGCCCGATGTCGATGAGGTTGTTGCGCCTGTCCCCATCGTAGGAGAACTGATCCAGGATCGGTTTGTTCCAGTGCACGCCGTCCTGCGACTCCGCGTACGCCAGGAGGGTCGTGTGCGGTGGCCTCTCATAACCGGCCATCTTCAGCGGACGCAGGCCGCGCTCGGCGGGCTTGGCCAGGTACCAGAGCTTGAATCGCCTGGCCACGGCGTCGTAATACGCTGTCCCATATGTGCCGCAGCCGCCTTCCCAGGGCTGGTCCGGCCGGATGAGCGGGTTCCTGGGATGCCGGGTCGGTGGATTGACGACGCGTTTGAGGCCTTCGGTTCGTTCAATCAGCATGTCGTCCAGAAAGAGCTGCCGCACGCCCTTGGGAACAGCGGTCGCGGCCGGGTTCGTGGCTGAAGAGCGCGGGGCATCTGCTCCGGCCCGCGCGAAGGGCGAACGGATGACGCCGATGCTCCCGATTGCGGTTGCCTTCAGGAAGCTCCGCCGGCTGGTGGCTTTGCTCATGCGAACCCCTTTCAATGCACGCCTCCGTGCCGCACATCAGAGGACCTGGATTTCCCAAGCCCACGCAGACCGCGGCTCGAAACGCAGGTCATGCTCGGCTCCGTCCTGTATGGAGAGTGAGTCGCCGTCGTCCTCCGGGTTGATTCTCTTCGCCGTGAAGTCTCCCGCGGCAAGCCCAAAGGTCGCGGCCCGAAACCGACACGACGCCGAAACGGGCTGATCGCTGACATTGACGAACAGCATCGCCAGCTTCCGGTCCTGCGGCAGTTGCCAGGCCCCTGTCAGGACGGCCTCAGTGGTGACCGGCCACCGGCCTTGCCAGTGCCAATCCGCCGTGACTTTGGGGATCTCGCCCGCAAGCCGGGGCGGCCGTTCCATCTGGCCCGCGTAAAAGTAGCGGCGCAGGGCCCACCGCAGTTTCACCACCCGGCGCAGGAAGTCGGCATTCTCCTTTTCATTGATGATGGTCGGGCGGATCCAGCCGATCTGCTCGAACGGGATCTCGTGCCAGTCATACCAGTGAAAGCCGACCGGCACGTCCATAAAAGCGGCGAAATCGCTGACCGGCGCAACGA
>JACQVT010000717.1 GCA_016209665.1 Planctomycetota bacterium
ATGTCGATGACCTCCTGGACCTCGCCGCGGGCCTCGCCCAGGATCTTGCCGTTCTCCAGACTGACGAGGCGGGCCAGGTCCTCCTTGCGGGCGCGGAAGGCGTCGCCCAGGGCGCGCACGATCTCGCCCCGGCGCGGCGCCGGCACCTGGCGCCAGCGCGCGAAGGCCGCCTGCGCGGCTGCCACCGCGGCCTCGTAGTCCGGCTGGCCGGCGCACCGCACCCCCGCCAGCACGTCTCCAGTGCTGGGGTCGAACGTCTCAACGATCGGTCCGCCGGGCTCTGGCACGAAGCGCCCGCCCGCCGCCACGCCCGAGGTGCTGCCGCCCAACGACAGGCCAAAGGCCGAGAGGATGGCTCGTGCATCGGCCTGGCGCGCCGGCGCCCCCGCGACGGAGATGGTGACCATCGTCGTCCTCCCTTCGTTCTCTCCCATCCACGGTGGGTGTCAGGTACTGCGCGAGAGTTCCGCGCAGGAGTCGTCCAGGATCTCAAGCGCAACGGCGGTCTCGTGGGCGGAAACCATCAAGGCGGGGCTGAGCCGGATAGCCCGCGTGCCGGTGGGGAGCACCAGCAACCCGCGTTGGAAGGCCGCCTGCATGAGGCGATGCGCTCGCTCTCCCGATGCGCACTCAAGGGCCATCATCAGCCCCTTCCCGCGTGCGTCGGTCAGCATGTCTGGGTACCGGCGGTGCAGTTGCTCAAGCCCATCCCGCAGGGTTCGACCCTGGACCGCCGCATTCTCGATGAGACCACCTTCGAGCAGATCGAGGGTCGCGAGTGCGGCGGCGCACGACACGGGGTTGCCGCCGAACGTGCTCCCGTGCGAGCCCGGCGGCCAGGTCATGATCCCCTTACCCGCGATGAGTGCGCCGAGCGGCAGCCCAGACGCGATGCCCTTCGCCAGCGTGACGATGTCCGCTTCCACCCGACTGTGCTCCAGGGCGAAGAGACGGCCGGTGCGTCCCATACCCGTCTGGACCTCGTCAGCGACCAGCAGGATGCCGTGCTGACGCGTGAGTTCCCGTAGGCGGGGCAGGAAGTCGTGGTGGGGGACCAGGTAGCCGCCCTCACCCTGGATCGGCTCAACGAACACCGCGGCGAAGCTCTCCGGCTTGGCGACGGTCTGGAACGTCTCCTCGATGCGCCTGAACACCTCGTCCGTGGAGATACCCACCCCGTGAGAGGAAGGGAACGGGACGTGGAAGACGCCCGGCAGGAGCGGCGCAAAGCCATCCCGCTGGATCGCCTTGCTGCCGGTGAGCGAGAGCGCTCCCAGAGTGCGGCCGTGGAACGCTCCCGTGAAGGCGAGGCAGTTCGGTCGGCGCGTCGACCAGCGGGCTAGCTTCAAGGCACCCTCGATCGCCTCGGCCCCCGAGTTGGTGAAGAAGACGCGCGCGGGAGGTTGGACGGGAGCGAGGACGCTGAGCCGCTCCGCGAGCCGGATCTCCTGCTCGTAGTAGAAATCAGTCCCGGACATGTGGAGGAAGCGCCGCGCCTGCGCCTCGATCGCCGCGACCACGAACGGGTGCGAGTGCCCCGTGGTGGTAACGGCGATTCCGGCGGTGAAGTCTAGGAACTCGTTGCCATCCACATCGATGACCCAGAGTCCCTCGCCATGCTCGATCACCAGCGGGTAGGGGCGGGTGAAGCTCGGTGAGAGAGCCTGGGCATCCCGGGCGATAGACGCTGCCGCTCGCGGACCGGGTGGAGGGGTCTTGATCCTAGGCCGTCGAGAGGAGGCCGCAGCCGTGGAGGACATCGCGTCTATAAGCACGGAAACCTCCTTTGGCCGCCATCGGCAACGATTGGGCTGGCAATCGAACCTAGGTCTGGCAGAGTGTACAGCTAACGATAGACCGTGGCAATGTCTGTTTCGCCTATGGTTCTTTGTCCACCTCCCACCCCGGTGTGTCACGGGTCCGGAGCAGCCCGGTGCAGCGCCCAGGCTTGGCGGGATCTTCACGACGCCGGCGATCACACCCCGCTCTCATGCGGAGCTGAACGGATTGCTGCGCCTGCCGACAGAGCGGAGGGCCTTCGTGTGCCAGCTCAAACAGCCGGCGACGGTGAAGGACGTCATCGAGCCGCCGGGGTCCCCCACACGCGGGTGGACCGCTCGCGGGGCCGCTCACAGGTAGGAGAGGCGCTAAGGCGGCTGGTTGAGTGCTGAGTTGGCCCGCGACCCACCAGGTACACGAATGCGGCCTTCTGGCGGCCATGCCGGGCGATCACGTTCTGGCCCCCGATTTCAGCAGGCCGAGTTCCATGAGCGCATCTGCCATCGCCGCTCGCTCGACGTCGGTCAGGTCCGGCAGGGGAGGGCGAACCCGCCCGCCGGGCAGACCGAGCAGACGCAGCGCTTCCTTGCACGGGGCGACGTAGCCGGGGTCGTACTCAAGAAAGCGGTTCAGGGTCTGGATCCGCCGATGGCCATGCCGTGCCCGTCCATGGTGACCGGCGCGGAAGGCGGCGTACAGCTCGGCCATCTCCCGCGGGATGACACAGGCGGCGGTCGAGAAGATGCCCTGTGCCCCGGCGCAGAGGCTCGGATAGAACTGGCTGTCGATGCCCGTGCACAGGGAGATCCGGTCGCCGGCGAGCCGAATCAGTTCCACCAGCTGGCCGAGATCCGGGTTGCTCTGCTTGACGCCGATGACGCCGTCCACACCTGCCAGCTCGGCGATGAGTTCCGGTGGCAGATTGTTCCCCGTGTACAGGGGATTGTTGTAGACGACCACCGGCAAGTCCGCCGACCGGGCAAGATCGCGATAGTGCTGGAAGAGGGAGCGAAGCGGGAGTCGGAAGTAGTACGGAGCGGTGACGATGACTGCGTCCGCGCCGGCCTCACGGGCATCCTGGCTCAGGAGGATCGTCTCCCAGGTACTGCAGGCCGCGGTGCCGGCGAAGACGGGCACGCGATTCGCCACTTCCTCGACCACGACGCGCGTCACGCGCTGACGCTCGTCCCGCGACAGCGACGGGAACTCTCCCGTCCCGCCGGTAGTCATGATGCCGTCTACGCCACCCTCGAGCACATAGCTCGTAATGGTGCGCAGGGCATCTTCATGCAGATCGCCGCTGTCGGTGAACGGGGTGACGATGGCCACGATGACGCCGTGGACGTCTGCCGGAGTGAGCATCTGAGGCCGATCTCCTTATCTTCGGCTGGCTGTGGCGAAAGCAGCCCAGCAGTCCATGCCGCAGCTGCGGTGTGGAGGTTGCGGGGGGTGACGGACTTCCGACGACCAGGAGAGGATGGTCATGGCGCTCGGTGTCCGCCCGCTCACGGCCGAGTGGGCGGTGTAGGCAGTCTCGGGCTGGCAGCGGCGCTGATCGATCCGCACCGTCTGGGCGCCGCCCACTCCGGAGGGTACGCAGCAGGCACGCGGAGGCGAGTGGCTGGGAGCGCGGCCGTGGTGCTGAGATGGGCCGTCGGGAAGGCAACGCTCGAGTTCGTCCGGCACGGCGGGGCGCCGAGTGCACCGGCGGGGCCGCAGCGGAGGCGCAGCCAGAGCGGAGAGCCCGAGCACAGCGAGGATTGCGCTCGCGGCCAAGTCCGTGCGGACGAGTCCCTCGATCCGAGCACTCTGCCTGCACGCCCGGTCGACGCGCCTCATCCGCTTCCTACCTCGTACGTAGCACCGTCGGCAACGCGGCGGTTCGGTGGTTGACAGGTGTTCCCCTGCAACCTACACTCCGACCCTGGGCCTATTGTCGACAGTCTACGACGATGCCGGCAGCGGGCGCTGGGGTCTGGCGCCGGCCGCTGCGGGAATGGGCGAGGGGGACGGGTACACGGCCAACGCGCCCAGTCCGGTTCGCGAGGGAGGTGAGGACTCACCTGAACCGCCGTGGAGCCTAGGTCCGGCCCGGCCCGAGGTACGCGCCCCGGCGATCGCGAGACCGGCCGGGCAACAGGCTCGTCGCCGGCTGCCGCCCCGTTGCCGGAGGACTGCCCGCTTGCCGCTCCGCCCGATCGATGTGTAGTCAGACCGTGATCGGAGTAGCCCATGCCTAACGCACCGTCGTCTCAGGTTCGCACCAGCGCCGGCAATCGCACCCTGCTCGTGCTCATCGACAGCTCACAGGTGGATGCGCTGCACCTGCCCGAGTCGCTCTACTCGGCGCTTGGCCACTG
>JACQVT010000718.1 GCA_016209665.1 Planctomycetota bacterium
CATCGCCACCATGCGGGCCCAGATGCAGCGCCAGGGCCTGGGCTACGACTGGGACCGCGAGATCGCCACCACCGACGTGGCCTACTACTGCTGGACGCAGTGGATCTTCCTCCAGTTGTACAACAGTTGGTACGACCGCACCGCCGACGCCGCCCGGCCGATCGCCGAACTGGTGCACAAGCTCGAGAACGACGTGCTGCTCGTCGACCCCGAGGGCGAGATCGCCTCCCGGTCGGCCCTGCCGGAAGCGATCGGCGGCGTCACGCCGGGCCTGACAAAGTGGCACGAACTGACCCGCGAGCAGCAGCGGGCGGTCATCGACAACCAGCGGCTGGCCTACATCGACGAGGTGCCGGTCAACTGGTGCCCGGCCCTGGGGACCGTGCTGGCCAACGAGGAGGTCACCAACGAGGGCCGATCCGAGCGCGGCAACCACCCGGTCTACCGCCGTCCGCTGCGCCAGTGGATGATGCGGATCACGAAGTACGCCGATCGCCTGGAGCGTGACCTGGCCCTGGTCGAGTGGCCCGAGCCGATCAAGCTGATGCAGCGCAACTGGATCGGCCGCAGCGAAGGGGCGGAGGTCGACTTCGAGGTCGCCGGCGCCGAAGATGAGGTCATCCGCGTCTACACCACGCGGCCCGACACGCTGTTCGGAGCCACCTACATGGTCCTGGCCCCCGAGCACGAGCTGGTTGGTCTGGTCACTACCGATACCCAGCGGTCGGCCGTCCGGGCCTACGTCGAGCAGGCCCTCCACAAGACCGATCTCGACCGCACCGCCGACACCAAGGAGAAGACCGGCGTCTTCACCGGCGGCTACGCGATCAACCCCGTCAACGGCGAGCGCATCCCGATCTGGATCGCCGACTACGTCCTGATGGGCTACGGCACGGGGGCGATCATGGCCGTCCCCGCCCACGACACCCGCGATCTCGAGTTCGCCCGGAAGTTCGACCTGCCGATCGTCGAGGTCGTCCAGCCGCCGGTGGGCGTCGATTGGCGCGGCTACGTCGGCGACGGCGTCGCGGTGAACTCGGGCGAGTTCAATGGTTTGACGACGCCGGAATTCAAGAAGCGCATCACCGAATGGCTGGAGGCCCAGGGCCTGGGCAAGGGCGCGGTGAACTACAAGCTGCGCGACTGGCTTTTCAGCCGCCAGCGCTACTGGGGCGAGCCGTTCCCTATCGTGCACGATGCGGCGACGGGCGATGTGTACCCGCTCGACGCGAGCGAGCTGCCCGTCGAATTGCCCGCCATCGCCGACTATCGCCCACAGGCCGGCGACGATCCCGAGGCCCCGCCCGCTCCGCCGCTGGGCCGGGCCACCGAGTGGGTGAACGTCCGCGGCTACGTCACCGATGGCGGCTCCGTCATCACGATCAAGCCTGCCTCGCGGGGCGGGCCGGGCCAGGCCGCCCCCGGGGGCGTGGAGGTCCGCGAGTTCCGCCGCGAACTCAACACCATGCCGCAGTGGGCCGGCTCGTGCTGGTACTACCTGCGATACCTCGACAACGCCAACGACCGGAAGCTGGTGGCCCCCGAGATCGAGCGATACTGGATGCTGCCCGCCAAGGGCGACCGACGCCAGGCGGCTGGCGGCGGCGTCGACCTGTACGTCGGCGGGGCCGAGCACGCCGTCCTGCACCTGCTGTACGCGCGGTTCTGGCACAAGGTGTTGTTCGATCTGGGCCACGTCAGCACGCCCGAGCCGTTCGGTCGGCTCGTCAACCAGGGCTACATCCAGGCCTACGCCTACCAGGACGCCCGCGGCATGTACGTGCCCGTTGACGACGTCGATGAACGCAGCGAGGGCAAGGACGCGAAGTACATTCGCAAGTCCACGGGCGAGGAACTGACCCGCGGCCTGGGTAAAATGGGCAAGAGCCTGAAGAACGCCGTCGCCCCCGATGACATCTGCCATCAGTACGGAACCGACACGCTGCGGGCCTACGAGATGTACATGGGCCCGCTGGAGGCCAGCAAACCGTGGAGCACCCGGGACATCATCGGCCTGCACCGGTTCTGCCAGCAGGTCTGGCGGCGCTTCGTGGCCGAGGACGGCTCGCTCAAGGTGACCAATGAGCCCCCCGATGAGCCGCTGCGGCGGCTGCTCCACAAGACGATCAAGCGGGTCACCAGCGACATGGAGAACCTGCGGTTCAACACCGCCATCGCGGCCCTGATCGAGCTGAACAACGCCTTAAAGGCCGACCGCCCGGCCCGCCAGATCGCCGAGCCGTTCGTCCTGCTGTTGTCGCCGATCGCCCCGCACCTCACCGAGGAGCTGTGGCAGCGCCTCCGGGGCGACGCCTGGACGCACTCGGTTTCCGCCGAGGCCTGGCCCGCCTATGATGAGGCGCTGACCGTCGAAGCCGAAGTGGAGGTCCCGGTACAAGTCAACGGCAAGGTGCGTTCCCGGATTACCCTGCCCGCCGACGCGGCCAAGGACGAGACCCAACTGCACGAAGCCGCCCTCGCCGATGAAAAGATCGCCCGGGAACTGGCGGGCAAGACCGTCCGCAAGGTCGTCTGCATCCCCGGCCGAATGGTGAATATTGTCGCGAGTTGAATTGCCGTGCGGACTACGGCGGAGCGGCAGGTGTGTTCTTCAGTACGAGCGGACCAGCCCGAAGACTTGACAGGAACGTCAATAAAGACAATAAGTTACACCTTCGGGCGGTGGGCGCGGACCTGGACGCCGCCGACTGCGCAGACGAACCCGGCGGATCATGTGAGCGTAATCTGGAAGGGTGAGTATGCATAAGTGTATGATCTCGGTGGGCTTATGAACGACTGGTGCCGAAGGCAAGGCCAGCATAGGGTGCATCCGTAATGAACGCGACCACGGATGAGTTTCGCGGGCGTTCCCCGCTGCCCGACTACGGACGACCACCGGTTATCGAGGTGGTGTGCGGCCTTCAGTTCGATCCGTTGCCTGACTTCAAGGCCCCGGCTCTGGGTTTGTTCTGGAGCAGAATCCGGCAAGAATACCCGGCTGCTTCTGAGCAGCCCGAGTTGGCCCCGGCTATTGGGTTATTCGGGAAGCCTGTCGTGGCGAACGGCCCTCGCCTTGAAGTGACCACGACACCCCCTTTGCCGCGAATGTTCTTCGTGAACTCCGTCCAGAATTGGCTGATCCAGTTGCAGCGCGACCGGTTTCTTCACAACTGGCGGAAGGTGGAACAGGATGACCCATATCCTCGCTACCCGAACGTCTTTGGAAAGTTCTGGGATGCGTGGACCAAGTTCAGAGCGTTCTGTGCGGATGAGAGTTTCGGCACACCAACCGTACGACAGTGCGAGATTACCTACATTAACCATATTCCAGTTGGCGAGGGCTGGCATTCCTTGGGGGATATCGCAGAAGTCTTCCCCGACCTCGGTTGGCGTACCCGCCAGCGCTTTCTGCCTGGCCCGGAGAGTGTCGCTTGGCGTTCCGGTTTCCTGTTGCCCGAATCGCAAGGACGGCTGCATGTGTCCATTCGTCACGCTGTACGGGTCAAGGA
>JACQVT010000720.1 GCA_016209665.1 Planctomycetota bacterium
CCTGTACGCGGCGGTGCTCAAGTACGCCCATCGGTACGCCATCGAGAGCCATCCTCCCGACGGTGGGCTGCCGGCGGGGGCATCGGCCGACGAGCGGCTGGCGGCGTTCGTGCAGTCGTTCCTGCGCCGCCTGACCGACAAGGGGCGGCGTGCGTGGCACGGCCTGCTGATGATCCGGGAGATCACGGAGCCCACGGGGGCATTGGACGAACTTGTCGAGCAGTCGATCCGGCCGCAGTACGAGCTGCTCTGCGGCATCGTTCGCGACCTGCTGGGGCCGGACACCGACATCAAGCAGATCCGTTTGTGCGCCTCCAGCATCGTGGGCCAATGCATGCATTTTCAGATCGCCCGCGAGGTGTTGCGGCGGCTGAACCCGGACCTGGTCCACGACCCGGCCGCGATCGAAACCATCGCCCGCCACATCGTCGAGTTTTCGCTGGCCGGCATCCGGTGCCGACGTCAACCGAAGGGAGGCGGGCGATGAACCGGGTGGCCCTCATGATGCTGGTCGGCGACCGGGCGAAGTACATCGCCATCATTATGGGCATCGTGTTCGCGTCGATGCTCATCACGCAGCAGGAGGCGATCTTCTGCGGGCTGATGGCCCGGACGATCAGCGCGATCACGGACCTGGGACTGCCGGAGATCTGGGTGATGGACCCCAAGGTGCAGTTCATCGACGACGTGAAGCCGCTGCAAGACACGCAGTTGACGCGGGTTCGCGGGATCGAGGGCGTCGAGTGGGCGGTGCCGCTGTACAAGGGGATGCTCAAGGCCCGGCTCGGCAACGGGAACTTCCAGAACTGCAACGTGCTGGGGCTGGACGACGCCACGCTGATCGGCGGCCCGCCGATCATGATCCAGGGCAACATCGCCGACCTGCGGCGGGCCGAGGCGATCATCGTGGACGAGGTCGGAGCCCGCGGCAAGCTGGCCAAACGTGAACTTGACGGAACGAGCGTCCCCTTGCGGGTGGGCGACACGATGGAGCTGAACGATCATCGGGCGACGGTGGTGGGCATCTGCCGGGTGACGCGGACCTTCCAGTCGCAGCCGGTGGTCTACACCACCTACTCGCGGGCCGTGACCTTCGCCCCGCAGGAGCGCAAGCTGCTGTCGTTCGTGCTCGTGAAGGCCAAGCCCGGCGTGGACCGGGCGGAGCTGTGCGATCGTATCCGGCGGACGACGGGCCTGGCGGCGCGGACCCGCGAGGAGTTCAAGTGGCTGACGATCGGGTATTTCCTGCGGTACACGGGCATCCCGATCAACATCGGCATCGGCGTGATCATGTCGTTCCTGGTCGGGACGGCGATCGCGGGCCAGACGTTCTACAGTTTTACGCTGGACAACCTGCGGCACTTCGGGGCCCTCAAGGCGATGGGAGCATCGAACGGGCGGCTGCTGGGAATGATCATCTTGCAGGCGGTGGTGGTCGGCGTGATCGGATACGGCATCGGCGTGGGGGCGGCAGCGACGGTCGGGCGGGTGTTCAGCCGGACGGAGCTGGCGTTCCTGCTGTTGTGGCAGGCCCTGGCGATCACCGGCGGGGCGGTGGTGCTCATCTGCATCCTCGCGTCGGTGCTGAGCATCCGCAAGGTGATGAAGCTGGAGCCGGCGATCGTGTTCAAGAATTGAGAGTTCGTGGTTTGTTGTTTGTTGGGCTCGACTCGGCGCTGAGGGCTGGAGATTCTGGACCGATGTGGAAGAATCGGTGGGCTGGATGGTTGCACTGAAGGATGATGTAGCGGTTCATTGCCACGGGGTCATCAAGACCTACGGCACGGGCGGGGCGAGGGTGACGGCCCTGCGCGGCGTGGACCTCGAGGTTCGGGCGGGCGAGCTGCTGATGCTGGTGGGGCCGTCGGGCTGCGGCAAGACGACGCTCATTTCGGTAATCGCGGGAATCCTCGACCGTGACGAGGGTCATTGTCGCGTGTTCGGGCAGGACTTCCAGGCCATGCGGCAGCGGGAGCGGACGCGCCGGCGCGGGCGGCAGATCGGTTTCGTGTTTCAGGCGTTCAACCTGTTGCCGACGCTGACCGCGGCGGAGAACGTGGCGATTCCGCTGCTGATCAACGGCCTGGGGCGACGGGCAGCCCTGACCAAGGCTCGAGACCTGCTGGATCGGGTGGGGCTGGGCAGCCGCACGCATTCCTTGCCGGCCGAACTGTCGGGGGGGCAGC
>JACQVT010000721.1 GCA_016209665.1 Planctomycetota bacterium
CACGGCGTGCGGCGGATAATGCCGGCGTTGTTGAACAGGATGTCGATCCGCCCGAACGCTCGCCGGACCTGTTCGACGATCCGGGGGATGGATTCCATCTTCGCCAGGTCGGCCTGAATGCCCAGGAACCGCCGGCCGGTTTGTTCGACGGCCGGCTGCGTCTCGGCGAAGCGCCCGCTGGCGGCCACGCACGCGATGTCGGCCCCAGCCTCGGCCAAGGCGACGCAGATCGCCTGGCCCAGCCCCGTCGTGCCTCCGGTGACGATCGCCACTCTGCCGTCGAGCTTGAATTGATCGAGGATCATTGCGACTCTCCCGTCCGGCGCGTCCGGACGAACAGCACGACCACCAACGCGGCCAGCGGATGCAGGAAGCCGACGATCGTGAACACGGGGACGTAGCCCATGCTGTCCACCATCGACCCCACCGCCCGCGTGAACAGGAACGCGCCGAAGATCCCCGCCATGCCGGTGAAACCATAGGCCGAGCCGACGGCCCGTTGGGGGACAAGGTCCGCCGGCAGCGTCAGCACACCGGCCGCCCAGCTTTGATGCGCGGTGGTGGCGATGCTGATGAAGAACAAGGCCACGTACGGGCTGTCGGCGTGCACGGCGAAGATGGCGGCGGGCATCATGGCCGCGCTGATGCACATCGCCAGCTTGCGGGCGGTGAGCACCCGGAACCCCAGCCGGCTGAACAGCGAGGACATCGCCCCGCCGAACAGGCTGCCGAAATCAGCCGCCAGGTACGGCATCCAGGCGAACATGGCGATCTCGGCCAGGTTGAAATGCCGAACGGTGTACAGGTAGTCGGGCAGCCAGAACAGATAGAAGAACCACACCGGATCGGAGATGAAGCGGGCAGCCATGAGTGCCCAGATGCTCGGCTTCGACAGCGCTTCCTTCCAGGCGCCTCTGGCCTGGGCCACCGTTGGCGCATCATTGTTGGTGTCGGCCTCCTGGCCCAGGAGAATCAGATCGCGTTCTTCGGCGGTCAACCGAGGATGCGACCCCGGGGGATGGTAGAGCCACAGCCAGAGTGCCAGCCACAGGAAGCCGGTCAAGCCGGTAACCACGAACGCCGCCTGCCAGCCAAAGCGGATGATGAGCCAACCCACCAGCGGTGGAGCGATCACTGCCCCGGCGCCGGCGCCGACGTTCATGACGCCCGTGGCGAACGCACGTTCCCGGGCCGGGAACCATTCCGAGATCGTCTTGATGGCTCCGGGGAAGTTGCCCGACTCGCCGATGCCCAGCAGAAAGCGGAAGGCACGGAAGGAGAACACGCTTCCCGCGAAGGCGTGGAGCACGTTGGCGATCGACCACCAGGTGACGGCCAAGGCAAAGCCGGCCCGCGTCCCGAGCCAATCGAGGATTCTGCCCGAGATCGGGTGCATGATGGCGTAAGCGAGCAGGAACGCGTCGGCGATGCGGGAATAATCCACCCGCGACATGTTGAACTTCTCGCGGATGATCGGCGCGGCGACGGAGAGCGTCTGGCGATCGAGGTAGTTGATGGTCGTCGCCAGCATCAGGAGGCCGCAGATGTACCAGCGAAGGTGTTTGATCATTTGTGCGTTCTTTGCGCGAAGAGGCCAGCCGGAGGTGGCGTTCGGATCGCGAATCATTCATGTTGTCGTTTCGGGACGCCTCATTTCCCGCCCGCCCGTGGAGATCATCCGCCGATACCACCACCGCGTCCGCATCGCGCGTACCTACCTGGTATATGCGTGCGTGCTGGCGGAGGGCGGCATCTTAGCCCCCATGTTCATGCACGGTCAAACGCGGCTCACAGGGCCCGGAGCGCAAGCGACAGGTTGCCGTGACCGCGGCAGACGCTTCGTTGACAGGTGCGGGGGCAGCAGATTATGTTCCAGAGGCGGGTTACCTGTTGTCATCGGCAAATCGTTTGAGCTGGTTCGATCGCCCGGGATGCGACCCTCATGACGCCCATCCGCGCCACCTTGAAAGTGATCGGCCTGACGGTTCCCGCGGCGTCGCTGGTCATTTCCGGCTGCCTGGCGCCGACGGCGAGGACGTCCCTCGAGCCGCCGCCGGCTGATGTCCTGCGTCGCGTGGCCGACGGCGTGCTGGTCGACTTCCCCCAGCCGCCGCCGTTCGACTGGGGCGAGGGCGTCCTGATGGCCGGCATGATGCGGGCCGGCACCGTCTTGAACGAGCCGCGATACGTCGGGTTCGTCAGGACCTGGGCGGACCATTGGCACAAGGAGGGTCTGGAGACCATCCTGCGCGGACGGCCGGGCGATCCGATCAAGGGCTACTGCGGCCACTGGGGTTCCGGCTATCCGGTCATTCTCCTTTACGAGAAGACCCGCAAGCCTGTCTACCTCGACATGGTGCGGCAGATCGCCGGCTTCATCATGACCGAGGCCACCCGCACGCCGGAGGGCGGCCTGGGCCACTGGCAGGGCAGTCAGCAATTGTGGGTGGACACGTTGTACATGGTGGTGCCGCCGTTCGCGCATCTGACCCGTCTGACCGGCGAGCGGCAATACCTGGATGAGGCCGTCCGGCAGATCAACATCTACCAGGGTCACAACCAGGACGCCGGCGGCCTGTTCTGGCACAACTACGATGATGCCGCCCGCAAGCTTCTCGGCGCCCTGTGGGGCCGGGGCAACGGCTGGGTGGCGATGAGCTACGTGGAAGTACTCCGGCAGCTCCCGAAGAACTCGCCGGAGTACGGGAAGCTGTGCGCTGACTATGGCCGCCTGATGGATGCGCTGCTGGCCTGCCAGGACAAGGAGTCACGCCTGTGGCATACGGTCCTGGACCATCCCGAGACGTACCTGGAGACCTCGGCCAGCGCGATGTTCCTGGGCAGTCTCGTTGAGGCCGACCGGCTCGGGATCTATCATCTGAAGGACCGTAACGTGATTCCGGCCACCTGGGCCGCACTGGCTGCCAAGGTGGATCGCGAGGACCGTGTGCTCGACGTATCCGGCGGCACGATGGCCGGCACGGTCAAGCAGTACGGCGACAAGGAGCGGGGAACCTACACGTGGGGCACGGGGGCGTTTCTGCTCGCCGCCGCGGCGCTGCATGATGCGTCGACCCTCAGAACGGAAGATCGAAGATAGCGAGTGGAGAGTTGAGAATGGAGAATGGAGACCCATCTGACGTGGTACGAGATCCTTCCGCAATCGAAGCGGTCTCCATTCTCAATTCTCCATTCTCCATTCCTCATTCGGAGGACTCCCCATGCCTGAATGGAAAAACGACGCCGAACTGTTCGCCCTGATGCGTGATGTCCTCTACACGCCCGTCGTCGGTGACATCCTCGACACGCTGGGCTGTTACCATCAGTTCCTGCCCCCGCAGGTCCAGCCCATCCGCGAGTCCGACAGGCTCGCCGGACGGGCCATGCCCGCCCTGGTCGCCGACTGCCACCGCCCGCAGAAACGCCCCTTCGGCAAGCTGACCGAGGCCCTCGACCAGGTCCAACCGGGCGAGGTTTACGTCACCAGCGGCGGCGAGATGCGCTGTGCCTACTGGGGCGAGATCCTCACCGCCACCGCCCGCACCCGCGGGGCCCTCGGAGCCGTCGTCAACGGCTACCATCGCGACACGCCCAAGGTACTCGAACAGAACTGGCCGGTGTTCAGCCGCGGGCGGTTCGCCCAGGACTCGTCCGTTCGTATGCAGGTGATCGACTACCGCTGCCCGCTGGAGATCGAGGGCACCTGGATCGAGCCCGGCGACCTGATCTTCGCCGACCTCGACGGCGTGGTCATCATCCCCCGCAAGCACGAGGTGGAAACCATCGAGCGGGCCCTCGAAAAAGCCCGCGGCGAAAAACTAGTCCGCCAGGAGATCGAAAACGGCATGTCCAGCACCGAGGCGTTCAAGAAATACGGTATTCTATGATTTGGGGGGCGGGCATCCCTGCCCGCCTTTGCGATAGCTGGAGGCGAAGAGAAAGGCGGGCAAGGATGCCCGCCCCCCAAAAGCGGAGACCGGGATGGGCGACACAAGGCTGAAAGGCTGGTATCGCCGGGGGGACCAGCATCCGCCGCACTTCGATGCGGGTGAGATTGCCCAGTTCGTCACGTTTCGTCTGGCCGACTCGCTGCCCGCCGAGAGACTCCAAGTATGGAAGGCAGAGTTGGACAGCGGGACGTTGAAACCTGATGCCTATTGCGAGCGGATCGAATCGTGGCTCGACGCCGGCCGGGGTGAATGCTGGCTGGCCGATCCGCAGGTGGGAACGATTGTCCAGGGCGCGCTCCTGCACTTCGATGGCCGGCGGTACGACCTGCATGGATGGGTTATCATGCCGAATCACATTCACGTTCTCGTGACGCCCAGGGACTCGTTCAGTCTGCCCGCACTGCTGCACTCCTGGAAGTCGTTCACCGCGAGCACGGCCAACAAATCGCTTGGTCGCCGGGGCGCATTCTGGCAGGATGACTACTTCGACCGGTATGTTCGCAGCGAAACTGACTTCGCGCGGGACATGGATTACATTGCCGAGAACCCGGTCCGGGCTGGCTTGTGCCGCACCTCCGCGGACTGGAAATGGAGCCATGCTTTTCGAGGCCCGACTCGGTTCTGATGCCGCGTTGGCGGGCGGGCATCTTGCCATTCTTGGGGGGCGGGCATCCTTGCCCGCCTTCTGCTCCGGGCGCGGGCCCATCGCGGCGATGCTCCAGCATCGCGGACCGCCTGCGGCCCTCTGCTATCATCTGGAGTGAAGAAAAGAAAAAACACGGCGAGCAAGGATGCCCGCCCCCCAAGGCGGTGGAGAAAAAAGAAGGCGGGCAGGGATGGCCACCCCCCAATGCAGTCGAGGAGAAGAAGGCGGGCAGGGATGCCCGCCCCCCAAATCATGACGCCGCGACAGGTGGTTCTTGATGCACTGGCGTTCAAGCGGCCGGGGTATGTGCCTTGGGCGTGGGAGCCGACACAGGTGTGCGCCCGGCGGCTGCGGGAATACCTCGGCACGGATGATCTGACGGACTTCATCGGCTCGCATTTCCTGGATCTTGGATCGCAATTGCGGCGGTTCGCGGTCGTCGACGGTGACTTCAATCGTGACGCCTATGGCGTGCTATGGGACCGCACTATCGACAAGGACATCGGCGTACCGGTCGAATGGCCGATCCGCCGGCCCGAGGACCTGGACGCGTACCGCTGGCCCGATCCGCTGGATCCCCGATGGTACGAAGGGATGGCCGAGGCGATCGCCCGAAACGGCGGCCGGCTGTTCACCCGGTACAAGTTGGGCTTCTCGCTGTACGAGCGGGCCTGGACGATGCGGGGCATGACCGATCTGCTGATGGACATGGTTGACCGGCCCGAGTTCGTCGACCGCCTGCTCGATGAGATCGTCGAGCACAACCTCGCCCAGATCCACCGGGCGATCGACCTGGGCGTGGATGCGATCTACTTCGGCGACGACTACGGTTCGCAGCGCGGGCTGATCATGGGCCACGACCGCTGGCGGCGGTTCATCAAGCCGCGCCTGGCCCGCATGTTCGCCGTCGTCCGGCAGGCCGGCAAGGTCGTCTGCCTGCACTCCTGCGGCAAGGTGGCCGAGCTGTTCGACGAACTGGTCGAGATCGGCCTGAACGTGTTCAACCCGTTCCAGCCGGAGGTGATGGACGTGTTCTCGCTCAAGCGGCAATACCACGGCCGACTCGCGTTCCACGGTGGGCTGAGCATCCAGAAGACGCTGCCCTTCGGCACGCCCGACGACGTGCGCCGGGCCACCCGCGACCTGGTCGCCTTGGGCCGCGACGGCGGTTACATTCTCTCGCCCTCGCACGCGGTCCCCGCCGACGTGCCGCCCGAGAACTTGGTCGCGATGATGGACGAACTCCGTTGCCAGGTTCGCTCCATCCCGTAATACGAGTTCCAGTTCAACCTCGTGCGGAGAGTCGTAGCGGCGGGCGCCCTCGCCGGCCGTTCGGCGCGGGAACACGTTCGGCGAGGGCGCCGGACGCTACCCTCACGAGGACGAGGTTTCGCTGGAATCCGTACAACACCGATCGTGGTTGAACGGTGTGTGTCAACGAGCCGCGCAGTCGCCAGCGGCGAGAGCGGCAGGGTCGCTGCCGCCCCCGCTCGCCGCACCCCCGTTTCGTTGAGTCCTCTGCTCTCAGTTTCGGGAGGCCGACGACAGGTCGTGCGCGGTGTGCGTGACGCCCGGCTGAGGGGCTGGGGCGGCGGTGCATCGGCGCAGGTTCGCCGCGGATGCGGGATCGCGGCGAGGGTCGGTGGTGGCCGGCAGGATGTTCGGCTTCGGGAATAGTCCCGGGACCACGACCAGGGTGATGAACGTCGAGCGGTGCCGGATGGTGATGCTGGACATCATGCGCGTGCCTCCCTTCGGCCCTGCGGGCGGCCCATCGACCCACGCCCGCCGTCGCGTCGGCTCGGCTCCGTACAACAATGGTTATCGAGGCTCCGGCGGAAATGTTGCCTGATTGGGCGAGTGATGTTCAGAGCGTGTGGGAGAAGCTCTCTCCGAGCCGCGCCTGTCACGAAGTGGGAGTGCCGCGCTGCCGGACGCCGCTCCCTCATCCTCGCGGTTCGGACACGGCCGCCGCTCCATGACGATCGCGGTTCGGACACGGCCGCCGCTCCCTGACCGTCGCGGTTCGGAAAACCCCACGGTTCTCGCACACTCTCCTTGGAGGCGTCGTCAATGCTTCCCCTGCTCCTGTGTGAGGGCCGGCTGCGACGCGGCGGCGGCGATGCGGGCGGTGAGGGCGGCGGTCAGCCGGCGGACCCAGTCGTCGGGATCGGCCTGGGAAGCCTTGGTGAGGACGGGCTGGAACTTGGCGCCATAGTGGTCGGCCAGGGCCCGCATGGCCAAGCCGCGGACCAGCCAGTGCGAGTCGCTCAGCAGGCGGCTGGCGGTGTTGGTGGCGTCGGCGTCCAGCGCGATCCAGCGGAGGCACTCGGCCAAGCGAAGGCGGACCTGCCAGTCGGCGTCGTCGGCCTGGGCGAGGATAGCGGCCTGGACGGCGGCGGCGTCGATGGGGCGGGCCGCGTACTGGAGGCGGCCGGCGAGAATATGCTGCTGCTCGGCGAGCAGCATGGTCAGCAGCTCCATCGCGGCGATGCGTTCGAATGGGTCGGCCGACCGCAGTTGGCGGAACAGGGCCGCCATCGTGTCGTCGCGGACTGCGAACGCCGAGCGGATGAACTTCAACTCGGCGAGCAAGCCGCCGATATCCGGGGCCCAGATTTCCTGGCCCTCGGCGTTGACAAACCGCAGAGGCGACAGCACGGCGGCGATCGTAACCTCGTGGGTCATTTGCGGCGTGCCGATCATTCCCGAGCGGATCGCGCCGAGGTCGACGGTGTGGGCGACCTCGACGGTCTCGCCGGGCATCAGCCGGGTGGTGCGATTGAATGAGAAGCGGATGGTCGGGCCGGTCGTCCGGGCGCGGTCGCCGGAGGTCGCGACGGACATCAGCAGGTCGGGCACGACCATCAGGCCGGGGCCGAGGGTGACGGGGAAGGAGCCGACGTTACGGAGCCGGGCGGTCAGCAGCCACGGTTCACCGGGGGGCATCTCGCGCTGGGGGACCTGCAACGTGAGTGACATATATTTGTCGGGGCGAAACGGGTAGTCGAGGACGGGCCAGGGGAACCGGCTGACGGCCTGGGCATCATCGGTGAGGGCGGGCCGACTGGCCGGCGGGGCGACGCCCAACCCGCGCATCGAGCGGGCGAGGAACATCCGGCCGTTGGGGTCGGCGGGGCGGGTGGTCGCTCGGTTGAGGGTCTGGCGGGCGAGATCCTGGGCGCCGCCGGCGGCGAGGGCCTGGGCGTATTCGGCGGCGGCGACGACATCCTTGTCGGCAATCGGTGCCAGCTCTGCCTTGGCCTCATCGAGGTGGCCAAGCTGTCGCAGGGCGGAACCCAGGGCGCGTCGGGCGACGATCGAGTCGGGGCGCTCGGCCAAGGCAACGCGGGCCAGCCGTTCCGCCTGATCGGGCTGAGGTTGGTAGCCGGTGTAGAACCACGCCATTTCAGCCGACAGTTGGGGGCCGAAGGCGCCCTGGGCGTCGGCCAGCAGGCGGCACCATTGCTCGTCGGCCTGCTTGATCAGCTCGTCGGCCTGGGCCTCCCGGCCCAGTGCCCGCAGAGCGGCGACGCGGTCGGTCATGACGGGGGCCAGATCGCCGAGGGGATCGGACATCCGCAGGAGGGCGGTCGCGTGGGCGTACAGCCGGTCGGCCGGCTCGGGCAGATTCACCAGCAGCAGTTGCTCGGCCGCCGCACGGGCGCGCTCGGGGTCGTCCGGGCAGGCGGTCAGCCCCAGCAACAGATCGCTCAGACGCAGGGTCCGACCGACGGTCGGCGCCACGCTTCCCGCCTCTTCGGCCGGGAGGGTTGAGGGCGACGATTCCATCGCCTCGAGCAGCTCGCGGGCGGTGAAGTTGAAGTCGTAAGCGTCGATCGCGAACTTGGCCTGCTCGATGGCCCTGTCGCGCTGGCCGCGGTTGAAAAAGAACTCGGCCAGGCGGCGGCGGAGGTCGCTGGCGACCTTGCCGGGCAGATCGGGACGGCGGAGTCGCTCGGCGCAGAACTGGGCCCGCTGCTCGGCGGTCTGGAGACGTTCGATTTCCTGGGCCAGCCAGTCGAGATGGGCGGCGATGTCGTCCGGCTGCAGCTCGACGTACCGTCCCAGGGCCTGGCGGGCCGCGTCGTCGCGACGCAGGGCCGACAGCATGTCATATTGCCACAGGTGCGGCTCGGCCAGACCGGGGTCGACCTTGCCGGCGGCCTGCATCAACAGCAGCGTGATCTCGCCGTCGGCATCGGACAACCCCGCCTGCTGCGTCCGGGGATAGTCCCGCCCGAGGTCCACAAGCCAGCGGGCGGTGTCGAGCGGCTTACCAACAACGGTGGTAGCCAGGATCAGGCCGACGACTAGCGGTTCGGGACCCATTCTCATGCGTCGCTCCTTGCGGATGATCGCGGGTGGATAATATCGCAACGATCGGCTGGGGGCCAGTTATGATTGATTTTGGAGGGCAGAAGGCAGAAGGTAGAATGCCTAACCGGAGCATCCTCGATCCGGCGGTGACGCAATAGGCTGAAGCATGATCGGACCTCGCACCTTCTTTCTGGCCGTCCTTCCGGTGGTGTACATCGTGGTCACCCTGGCGGGGCTGGGTTGGCATCGGCGCCGACGACGGCGGGCCGCCGCCTTGATGCGAGAGCGCGAACAGATGGGCCCATTCTGCCGGAAGTGCGGCTATCCGTTACGGGGGCTGAACTATCCCCGCTGTCCGGAATGTGGAACTCTACGGGGGTTCGAGGTGCCGCTGGAACAGTTGGACCTCACGGGGGAGGAGCGGGAACTCATCGACCGCAAGTGCCGCGGCCGTGGTGACTCCACGTGAACCGCGGTGTTGGTTCGGGTCAGCAAGGCATTTCGTGAGCTTCCCGTTCAGTCGGCCATGGCCCATACGGCGACGACGGGGGCCGGCGACGTACTTCGGGTTTGGTTCTACTACGCCAGGACGAGCCCTGCGCGGCGCTGAGGCGGGCAGGGATGCGCCCCGCCGATGCGGCGGAACAGAAGAAAGCGGGCAGGGATGCCCGCCCCCCAAGGTTTGCGCCACGGCCTCGTTGCCGACCCGCCGGGGCTGCCGGACGGGTTGCCGGGGGTGGGTTGGGGGCTTAAGCTATTGGCCCGAACATCCTCGTTGGGTACCCGGCCATCTCGCTGGCCGGGGGCGGATCCTATTTGCGAAAGGACAGCACATGCCTGAGCGGACGAGCATCAGTCGCCGAGGTTTGCTGAAGGGGGCGGCGGCGGCCATCGCAGCGCCGTACATCGTCTCCGCGTCGGCCCTCGGCAAGAGCGGCTTCAAGCCGGCGAGCGAACGCATCACGGTGGGCTTCATCGGCATCGGCAACATGGGCGGCGGCCACCTGGGTGGATTCATCGAGGACAAGGAGGTGCAGGTCGTCGCCGTCTGCGACGTCGACGCCGTCAAGCGCCGCGACGCCCGCAACCGGGTCGAGAAGAAGTACGGCGAGAACCGTCCGTCGGGCACGTACAAGGGCTGCGACGAATATCACGAGTTCGAGCAACTTCTGGCCCGCCCGGACATCGACGCGGTGCTGATCGCGGTGCCCGATCACTGGCATGCGACGATCGCGATCTACGCCGCCCGCATGGGCAAGGACATCTACTGCGAGAAGCCCCTGACGCTGACCATCCGCGAGGCCCAGGCCCTGGTCCAGGCGGTGCGGCGGTACGGCCGGGTGTTCCAGACGGGCAGCCAGCAGCGCAGCGAGAGCAACTTCCGGCTGGCTTGCGAGCTGGTGCAGAGCGGGCGCATCGGCAAGGTGCAGAAGGTGAACGTCGGCGTGGGCGGGCCGTCGCAGGAGCGGTATCTGCCCGCCGAGCCGGTCCGAGAGGGTCTGGACTGGGAGCGCTGGCTGGGCCCGGCGCCGTGGCAGCCGTACAACGCCACGCGGTGCAGCGGCGACTACGGCGGCGGCTGGCGGCACATCCGCGATTACTCCGGGGGCATGATGACCGACTGGGGCGCCCACCACTTCGACATCGCCCAGTGGGGCCTCGGGATGGACGGCAGCAACCCCGTCAAGATCGTCCCGCCCGCCAAGGCCCCCGACATCCGCCAGACGCCGAACCCCGACAAGGGCGAGGGGTTGGTCTACCACTACGCCAACGGCGTGCCGGTGTACCATGGCGCCGCGAACGGCATCCTGTTCACCGGCACGGACGGCAAGATCGAGGTCAACCGCGGCTACCTTCGCACCTGGCCCGACGAGATCGGCCTGGACCCGCTCGGCGCCAACGACGTTCACCTGTACGAGAGCCCCGGCCACCGGCCGGACTGGATCAACTGCATCCGCACGCGCCAACGGCCCATCTGCGACGTGGCCATCGGAGCCAGCACGATTATCACCTGCCACCTGGGCAACATCGCGTACTGGCTGGGCCGGCCGATCCAGCCAGCGGCGGGCCTCCACGTCGCCGATGATTTCGCCCTTGACCGGGACCCAGCGGATCGGCCGGCCCAGCCCGTACGCGATGTTGCCCAGGTGG
>JACQVT010000727.1 GCA_016209665.1 Planctomycetota bacterium
CGGTCTCCGACTGCGGCTCGACGCCCGCCACGGCGTCGAAGACCGCGACCGCCCCGTCGAGCACGCGCAGCGACCGTTCGACTTCGGCCGTGAAATCGACGTGCCCCGGCGTGTCGATGATGTTGATGCGGTGATCGCGCCAGAAGCAGGTCGTCGCCGCCGAGGTGATCGTGATCCCGCGCTCCTTCTCCAACTCCATGTGATCCATGGTCGCGGTCACGTCGCCGCCCTTCACCTCGCCCATTTTGTGGATGCGGCCGGTGTAGTACAGGATGCGCTCGGTCAACGTCGTCTTGCCCGAGTCGATGTGTGCCGAGATGCCAATGTTCCGCAGGTTGCCGAGATCCATTTTTCGTGTGGGACCGGCATCTTGCCGGTCTCCTCCTCATTTGTGGGACCGGCATCCTGCCGGTCCCATTTCTTGTTGCTGCCACCTTTGTCTCGCCGGCGGTCGCCTATCTCCCGTCCGCCTATCTGCTCCGCAGGGCGCCCCCGCAGGCCTGAACCCTAACCGCCCGGTGCTACGACCGTGCCATGCCGAGCATGAGTTATTGGTTAAGGGGAACCCGAGTTCCGGCGGCCGCGGGATCGGCCGCCGTCAGATGCAGCGGACGATCGGGGCTACCGGAGGTCAGGCAGTTCCTGAATGACCCTCATGCAGCACCTGGTCCTTTCCGGCCTCAGCCGGAGGCGATCGCACGCCTGCCATGGCGGGATGATCACCCGATGCAGGCGAAGACACGTAAGTGTATCGGCCAGATTCAAGCTTGGCAAGGCCATCCGCGGGTGTTTTTACGGGAAATACAGCGTGTATCGAATTCTACGGGAAATACAGCGTGGATCGAAACCGAAAGTTTGTCCTTGACTCAGACGGCCCGACGTCCATATAAAAGAAAGTGGCGACTTCGGTCGTTCGGGTCAATTCTCATCAGGGGCGCAGGATCTCCATCGCCGTGTGACCGGACAATCCGGGCTGCCCAATAGGGCCTTTCCGGGCAGCAGCCGGCCGCGCGCGGAAGGGCGACACGTCGCTCGAAGCCAGAGCGGTGCGCACGGCACCGGGGTCGTGGACCGGGAGGCGAGCCAATGAGACTTCGAATCGCGCTCATCAGTGGAACGATGGCGGGCCTGGTATGGCTGTGGGTTGGGCCATCCTTCGGTGCCAATCCCCCGGCCGGCGAGCGAAAGGCGGTCGTGCGGGTCATCACCCGATGGAATTCGGACTGCGACGGCAACACCCGCGGCGATTGGGACAACATGCTCGACGCCTGGTACGACGAGATCGCCGACGGCGACGGCATTCCGGATGGTCATGGCGCCAAGGCCTGGTCCAAGGATGGTTTCTACCAGAACGGGAACATCGTCGACAGCGATTTTACCGACCCCAACATCGTCACCTGGGGCAACGACGACGCCGACGACCGCCTCGACGAAGATGACGTCTGCTTGGTGGGTCTGCACGGCAGCGAAAGCAGCGACGCGGAGCGATGGACGGCAGCCGTCCGGGTGGATGAGGCCGGAGACGGCAACTGCTGGGCCAACCAGCACCACATGTCTTTCGGCGACACCAACGATCTGGAGTTTCTGCACATCTCATCCTGCCACAGCATGTGCGAGGACAACTGGCCGGAGTGGTTCGGCAGTTTCAACAAGGTCCACCAGATCGACGGCTTTCACGGCATCATGTACATCGGCTCCACGCTGACCAGCAACTACCGGGACTTCGGCGACGACGTGTTCGACATCGCGATCGCCGACGCCTGGCTCGACAACCATTACGACCCCGCCCACTGGTACGAGACCTGGCAGGACGGCGACCAGTGTCCGGTCGCGTATGCCGTAGGAACCAGTGAGAACGATACCACCACGCGGCGCGACCAGGAGGAATACGACGACGAATTCTCCGATGTGAGCAACCCCACCTGGTACGCCGTCACCTATGTCGGCGGTTGTGACCCGTACAAGGACCCCGCGTTGCCCGACTGAATGGAGGCCGGACCATGAGAACCTCTCGGCGGACCTTGCTCGCGCGGTTGTTGCTGGTGGTTACCGTGGTCGGGACTCCCACGGCGGTCTTCGCCCAGTCGGAGCCGGGGCCACCGCCGCTCGTGCGGACCTGGACACTGGATGACTACCGGAAGCTGGTCGACGAGACTCTGCCCACAACGATCCCGTCGTCAATTCTGACCACGCCGCCGGGCCCGGCCTGGCTCGACAGTCTCACGCCCGCCATGGTGGCCGCCGCCATGCAGGACACCACCGCGATGCAGTCCGTCCAGGACGGCCCGCGGATCGAGGCCCGCGACGCCGGCGACACGATGTTCGTCAAGATCGACCGCAGTGAAGGCCGCGTCCGCTACGCCAACCGGCTGCGGCGATTCAACTGGGCGACGTTCCCCCATACGGCCATTCCCGCCGCGATGGCCGGTTCGCACATGACGGCTATCCTCGACGCTCTCGGCGTGCCCTCCGCGGAACGGCGGCCGGCCCAGATCGACACCGTCAAGGGCCGCGACGTTCAGCCGCCCAAGCCGCCCACGCCGGACTACGACAAAGAGCGGCTCATCACCGTCGACCGCGTCGTCAACGGCTACCCGGTGTTCGATTCGATGGCCCGGGTGGCCGTCTCCAACACCAATCAGCGGGCCCGGCTCCTGGTCCGATGGCCCAAGTTCCAGATCCCGACCGGACTTCAGCTTCGCACGCGCACGCAGATCCGCGACGAGATTGCCCAGCGGCTGTACGCCGACGAGCAGGGAACGGCCATCGATCAGCTTGGCATCTACCTGGGCTACATTCACACCGGGCAGACCCACCTGCCGGTGGCCTTCGTCAAGTTCACCGACATCCAGTCGGGCGAGGCGTTTCCCGTTCCGCTCCTGCAGGTCGCGGCGGACGGCGACTTCGACGGCGTCCCGAACGCCACCGACAACTGCCCCGAAAACCGCAACCCCGACCAGGCCGACCGTGACGGTGACGGCGTGGGTGACGCCTGCGACAACTGCCCGAGCGTCGCCAACTCCGCCCAAGCGGACGTGAACGGCGACGGCATCGGCGACGTCTGCCAGCCCATCGAATGCCACGACCCCGTCTACGATGCCGACGGCGACCGCGACGTGGATTCGGCCGACTTCGCCGCGTTCCAGGTGTGCCTCACCGGGCCGAACCCCGGCTCCGGCATCTTCCGCGCCGCCTGCGCCTGCTACGACTTCGAGAACGACCGCGACATCGACCAGGGTGACTTCACGGCGTTCGCCCAATGCGCCAGCGGCGCCGGCATCGCCGCCGACGTCACCTGCGACGGGGCCAACTGAGTTCGTGGCCTTGAACCCCCACCGCCGAATCGGTCGCGGCACCTCAGCGCGCTACAGGCATCGAGCCTGGGGGTTCCCCCTACGGACGGCGTTGGGCAGGTGGCTTGCCGTTCGCCCACCCTTGAGACGACGACCACCGGACATGGCTGGGGCCGAGCAGCTTCGAGGTGGAGATACCCGGACGTTTCTCTTCCAGACGGCTCCAGCCGGCATCGCTCACCTGCGCACCCCGCAGACCAACTGACTGGAGGTTCTCCAACGACTCCAGGGGCACCAGGCCGGCGTCGGTCACGTCCGGGCAGTCGCTGATCTGGAGGGAGGCCAGCCGGCGCAAGCCGGCCAGGTGCCGCAGGCCGGCATCGCTGATTGTCAGATCGCGGCCTTGGATGACGATCTGCTCCAAGTTGTCCAACCCCGCCAAGTGGGCAAGCCCTTCATCGGACACCTCATCCACCCCCTGGAGGACCAGCACCTTGAGGCTCTTCAGATCGTCCAGGTGGCTAAGAAGCTGGCGTTCAGAACCGCCCTCCTGGGTCAGGAGAATCTTCAGCGTCTCCAACTGCCTCAGTCGGCCGATGTTCCGATGGCCTGACTCGCCAAGGTCGAGGTTGATCAGGTGCAGCATATTCAATGCAGGTAATTGGCTCAAAGCGGCCAATCCGCTGCCCTCAAGCCGGTAAAGACGGCTCTCTTCGGAGCTGCCCTTCCTGAGGTTGAGGAAGCTCAGCGTCAGCGATTCGAGACGCTTGAGCTTCCCCAACGCGACCAGACCGTCGTCCGTGACGGGGGCCACGATGACCAGGCTTTTGAGTTGGGTACAGTCGCCCAGCTTGCGGACGGCTCCTTCCGACATCTTGCGATGGCCAACGTTGAGTTCCTCAAGCGCCGGCAACTGGGCCAGGACTCCGACGCCTGCCTCGGTCAGTTCACCTTCCGCCGCGGAGTCATACGTGATGGCGAGCTTCTTGAGCGACTTGAGGGGAGCCAGATGCGCGAGAACGGCGTCGTTGCACAAACCGCGGGGCAGCGTCAGTTCCTCGAGCGCCGTCAGCTTCGACAGGTGGGCCACGTCTTCCCTCGTGACTTGTGTCCGGTCCAGGTTGAGACGCTTGAGCCGCTTCAGGCCGGCCAGATGCTGGAGCCCGCCATCCCCACCGACGGCGGTCAAGCCCAGGTTGAGGTCTTCCAGGCTGTCGAGCGCCGCCAACTGTTGCAGGCCCGCATCGCTCACCTGCGTGGCCACGAGACTCAGCACCTTGAGACCCCGGAGGTCGTTGAGTTGGGCCAGGCCGGCATCCGTCATGCTCGCCCCGCCGATCAGCAACTGCTCCAGCCAACCCATCTGGCCGATCGGTTTGAGGAACTCGTCCAGGTCGGGGTTCTGGTTACCACTGATCCCCAGCCAACGGAGCGAGCGAAGCCTGGTCAGATGGGCAAGGCCGGCACCGGCGACCCGTTCACCATCCTGATGGACTCTCAGATGGGTCAGGCCGGTCAGGTCGCCGAGCCGGGCCAAGTGGGCATCGGTCGCGGGCGGATCGTTCATGCTATACCCAAAGGACAGGTAGCGAAGCGACGGCATCTCGCGCAGATAAGCCAGCGAGTTCGGCCGGATGCCGCTGCGGAGTTCGAGGAGCTTGAGCTGCTTGAGACCCGTCAGATACCTGAGTCCGGAACCGGTCAGGCGGTTTCGCCAGTTGTAGGTCTGCGGGCTGTCGAGGTCCAGGCACACCAGGCCGGTAAACCGCCCCACCGCCCGCAGGTCGCTGTCGGTGATGTCGGGGTGGTGGCGGAACGAGATGATCTGCACGTCCTGGGGCCTCACGCGGGAGAGCAGGCTGGCCCAGTTGCGGGTGTCCCGCGCGATCTCCAATTCAACCAGCTTGCCCGGCGGCACGGTGATCGGCCCCATCGCGGGCTTCCATTCATGCACCTTGGCGTGCATGAACCAGTTCCAGAACAGGTCGCGGTCGACGCGATCCTCGTCCACCAGCAACACGCGGCCGAGCAGGCCGTCGGTCGGGAAGTTGACCACGCGGGCACCCGGCGCCGGGGACGCCGGTTGGCTTGCGGCCACGCGAGCGATGGATACGCCGGTTGCCAGCACCAAGGCGGCCACCGCCGCCAGCGCCACGGCCGATCGCCGCGTCAGGCCCGGCAGGCCCACGATCGAGTCGTCGAGCATCGCGGCGATCCGCCGCCCGATCTGCGTGCGGGTCGCGAACAACCCGCCGGCCAGGCCCACCCGCCGCCGGTGTTGCACGTTCCGCAGCACGCCGAACAATTGCTCCGCGTACACCCTCGCGTCGGCGGCATCGGCGATCAGAGCCCGGTCGCAGGCCCGCTCCATGGCCTCCGTCATCCGGCGGGCGGCCCACCGCGCCGCCGGGTGGAACCAGAACGGGATCAACGCCAGGTTCCGCACCCCGACCAGCAGCAGATCGCCCTGCCGCCAGTGGGCCAGCTCGTGTCGCAGCATCCAGCGCAGTGGGGCCCGATCCGGCGAGACGACCATCCAGTCCGGCAGCAGCACCACCGGCCGCACCAGGCCCACCAGCGCCGGCGACTCGAGGAGATCGGTCGTCGCCAGCCGAGGCGTCCGGCGCCAAGCGACCGGGCGAACCAGTTGTTCAAACAGCCGCAGCACCTCCGGCGGCGCGGCCTTGCCGGCCCGCACCAGCCGGCGAACCTGCCGGCGGGCACGCGCGTAGCCCAATACACCCAGGCAACCGCCCAGGCACCACATCCCCAGGACGAGGCGGGGCACGACGGTCAGCCACGTCCCTCGGTCCGCCGGTTGCGCCGGCTCGCTGAGGTCGGTCGACACCGGATCGGCGAGGGCAAGCTCGTCCAGCGACTGTTCGTTCTGCAGTGCGAGCGGCTCCAAAGCTACGTCCATCGAACTCAGGTCAGCCGACGCATCCACGGTCGGCGGCGACACCGTGGGGACCAGAACCGGTTGTGCGACCGTCGCGATCGGCACCGGAAACACGCTACCAAGCGTCGCCGAAACCACCGGCTTGACCAGCACGATCATCCACAGCAGCGCCGCCGCCCGCGGCGACCGGACCCAGCCGAGGCGCACGATGCCGCCGACCAGCAGGGCCAGCACCGCCAGCTCAGCGCTGGCGACGGCCAGACGTTCCAACACAGGATTGCCCAGGAGTTCGCGAACCAGCGCGAGCAAAGTGTTCACGAACGGCCTCCTTTCTGCTTGCGGGCCTCGATCATGCGCCGAATCTCGTCCAGTTCCTCATCGCTCAGTTCGGCATCGTCCAGAAGGCAGGCCACGACCTCTCGCGGAGAGCCCTTGAACAACGAGCCGAGCAACCGCCGCAGCGACCCGCGGGCCACAGCGTCGCGGGCCACGGTGGCTCGCAGCCGAAATCCCCGCTCGATAGTTGGCACCGCCTCCATGTAGCCCTTCTTGCGGAGGCTCGCCAGGACCGTGCGGATGGTGGTGGGCGCCAGTCGACGCTTCCGACAGAACGCCTCGATGACCTGGGCGCTCGTGCACTCGCCCAGGTCCCACACCACATCCATGACTTCGAGTTCCAGTCGACTCAGTTGCGGGCCGGGGGTCTTGTGATGCTGCCGTTTGAGAGCCATGATGAACTCCGGGACGAAACCACGGGGAGATCGAATTATATAGCCTTCGACTATTAGCATAGTCCGATGGCCCTGTCGTGTCAAGCACGATTTTCTCGGAATTCGTTGCTTCGGGGCTTCGGGGGCCGCGTGACAGAATCGGCGGGGTATTTCAGAGCCCCGAGCGCAAGCGAGTGGGTCGTGTCTACTCGGCATTGGCGCTCCGGGCTCTGGAAAGCCCACGTCGGCGTCGCCGCCCAGACTGCCACGCACCCCGCTTCACGGGGAACAACATCCGCGGCTTGACGTGGGGACGGCTGAATTTAGAATGGTGTGTCTAACCGACGTTCGGGACGGAGGATCCGTCCCATTCGGGGGCGGACAATCCGGGGGCCGGGTGGCCGCCCAACAGCTAGCGGATGGAATCCTTATGCGTAAGCTGCTGGCAGTACACATGTTATGCCTGGCCGGGACTGCCTATGGCGAGGCGCCGGCGACGCAGCCCACGCCAGCGATCGCCTCGGCGGAGTGGAGCCTGATCTTCCGGTTCCAGGATCCCCGGCGGGTGTCGGTGGTGTTGCCGGGAGGGGCCCGGCCGGTCGTGTACTGGTACATGCTGTACACCGTCGAGAATCCCACGGAGCGGGAGATCAACTTCGTCCCCGAGATTCGGATCGTCACGGACCGGCTGCAAGTCATCCGATGCGGCGAGGGCGTGAGTCCCGAGGCGTACCGGTCGATCCACCGGCGCGCGAACGACCCGGCCCTGGTCCCGCCGGAGAAGATCGCGGGACGAGTCCAGCCGGGTAAAGATCGGGCCCGGCACGGCGTGGCGATCTGGAAGGACTTCGACCCCGAGATACGCAGTTTCACGGTCTACGTGAGCGGGCTCTCGGGGGAAATGATGCGATGGAAGAACCCGGCGTTCAACCCCGAGAAGCCCCAGGGCCGTGATAACCGCGCGTACTTTTTGCTCCGCAAGACGCTGGCCATCCCGTATTCGCTCCCGGGCAGCGAGGCCAGCCGCGGCGAGATTGTTCCCCGGCGCATCGCCGACGAGCAGAAGTGGGTGATGCGGTAAGAGCGGGGTTCGGGGTTCGGGAGAAGATGACGCGGGGACGCGGGGACGCGGGGATAGGGATTCGGGAGATGGGAAAAGGACGAGAACGGCGTTCTGGCTGAAAGCTGATAGCCGATAGCCGATAGCTGATAGCTGAAAGCTGACAGCTACTTCAAGGGAGTAATCGGTC
>JACQVT010000728.1 GCA_016209665.1 Planctomycetota bacterium
CGGATCGTGGCCGTCGCCGACGTCTTCGACGCCCTGAGCACCAACCGACCCTATCGCCCCGGTTTTCCCCTCGAAAAGTGCGGCGAGATCCTCGAAGACAGTGCCGAGAAGGGCGACCTTGATCCCGACCTCGTGGGCGCGCTGCTGAACATCCTCGGCCAGGGCGCGGCCGTGCTCCAGCCCGTCACTTCTTGAGCGGCTTGATCATCACGTGGCGGTAGTTGATGGGCCTGTGATCGCCCTGGAGAAGAATCGGCCCGGTGGGCTCACCCTCCTTGATGTTCAACTCTTCGTAAAGGTGCGTTGCCGCCGGTGCCGCGAACTCATCGATCACCTTCTGGCCGTTGATGAAGACGGTGATCTTGTTGCCGACGACCTTCGCATACCCGCTCTGCCACTCGCCCGCCGGCTTGCTCACGTTCTTCGAGGGAGCCTTCTGCCCGTAGATCCCGCCGTTGCCCCAGTCCTTGGGCTTGTCGGAGGGTACGCCATGGTCGTCCATCACCTGGATCTCATATTGACCCCGCAGGAAAACGCCGCTGTTGCCGTTCTTGGGCACCTGGTACTCGTAGTACAACTCGAAATCGTCGAACTTGCGCTCGGTGTAGAGGTTCCGGCCGTGCTGGCCCTCCTTGAATGTGCTGACGAGGATACCGTCTTCGACCTTCCATGAATTGGGCCGATCGTCGGGGAACGTCTTCCACCCGCTCAGATCCTTGCCGTTGAACAGGGGAAGCCAGCCCTTGCCTCTGGGGGCGTGCTCCTTGTCCAGATACGCCGGACGGGTGGTCGGCTTGGCCTTGCCGACCTTGGCTGGCTTCTCCGCCTTTTCCGCCCTCTCAGCGGCGACGACGATGCCCCCGGCGGCCACGACAGACAGGGCGACGATGACGGATGCTTGAGCAATGCTGCGGTTCATGGTGACCGTTCTCCTGAATGTCTTGATCCGGGCTCCTGGTATAGGCGGTCTTCGCTGACCGCCGTCATTGTGCGGTATATTATCCCCTTGATGCGGCAGAACACAAGGCACGGACAGCTTCGGGTTGGGTGCGGACGAACTCCTATGGCGGAGTCTTGGGAATGAATCATGGAGACTCAAACAAGCGATCAGGACCGCAAGCTGGCTCAGTGGTGTCTCCGCTGTCCCGTCTGTAACCACGCCCGGAGAAAACAGCGGGGCGCCGCCTTCTGGTTCGTCAAGAGGGTCGAGAGTGGCGTTTGTCCATTCTGCAAGGCGTACGAGCGAGTCTACGGACGCAAGGCGCACGAACCGTCGCCGGAGTGAAGCCTGGTGTCATGTTCAAGGAGGTGGCCAATGAGGGATGGTGAGTCCGGCACGCCGGCGGAACGCTCTCTTGGCCGGGGCACACAGTCAGTTGGCGTTCAGGCTCGCTTCGTCCCGCATTCAGGACAAACGCCGGAGACGTTGCCGGTGAGGTTGTAGCCGCATTTGCGGCAGTGGCCGGGCTGAATGCGGCGGCGATCAACCCACCATAGGAAGATGGTTGGCGAGGCGACAAGGAGGAAGGGTATCCACAGGGGTAGATCAACGTCGCGCCGGCCCCAGATGGGCATTCGCCAACTCCCCTCCCAGGGGTGTGTGATCGGTCGCCACCGAGCAAACCAGCCGGTCGGCGATACCTCATCGAGCCAGGAAGATTCGCTGTAAGAGAAGCGACCCCGTTGCACGAAGTACATGTGCGATAGCCAGTCGTCGGTGCAAGTGCCGTAGCCGAAATCAAACCGCAGAGAAGCCCCCCAGACCACCAAGAGCCCGATGGTTATCAGCAACCCTGCGAACTTGAATGGTCGGCGAGGCCGGGTCATGGCAGCATTCTACCCGACGCTGGGGTGACGGAGGGATGCGGATGCTGTCTTGTTCGCTCGGGGGCGTGGAGGAAACATATGTGCCTCGGGAGGGATTCCTGCTGGGGTGGGGGCGACAAGGGATTCTCACCAGCGAATCTGCCCGGCGAGAATCTCGTCCCAGCGCAGCGACAAGTGACAGAAGACCTCCGACAGGGGCGCCGGACGCTACGATTCCGCGCGTGAGAGGGGCGAGACCTCGGCGTCAGTCGGCGGCGATGCGGACGGGGTGGACGCCGGGGATGCCGGTGTGGACGCGGCGGAGGGCGAAGTCGTCGAAGTCGGCGCGGAAGGGGAAGCCGGCGGTGGAGCGGGCGGCGGCCCTCAGCCACACGCTGATCGCGCCGGTCTTCGTGCGGACCGGGCCGCCGTCGAACGCAACGAAGATACTGTGGATCGAAGGCAGGGGCGCCCAGCGGATGGAGTCGGCCTTCGAGTCGGCGTCCTGGCCGGTCGGATCGATGCCGACGTAGCAGGCGTGGTCGGCATCGAGCGGCCACGAACAACGCACCCGGCCGGTGATCCGCCAGGTGTCGAGATGGCTGAGGCCGGCCACGCGCTGGACGTAGCCGCCGTCGATGGGCTTGCCCGGTGTGGCCTCGCCCTGGACGCGGAGGATGCGGTTGTCCTGACCGGGGACGTCGACGACGTAGCGATGGGCCGTGGCCGCACCGGTGGTGAATCGTGTCCAGCCGGCGAGGCTTCCGGTGTCGGTGTCATCCTTGGCAAGATCGCCGGACTGCATGTCGCCGTCGAGGAGCAGGTTGTCGGGGTCGACGGCGCGGGCCCAGTTCTCGACGGCGTGCTCGTATTCGACGATCTGCATGTCCAGGTCGAAGCCGGCGTCCTGGCCGTCCTTGTAGGCGGTCCCATGCTCGCAGGACTCGCCGGGCTGCCGGCGGTAGGGGTTGAATCCGGCCTTCTCGTCGCTGGGGACGCCCTTGATGTTCACGTAGCCGTGCAGCGAGGCGTAGTTCTCGATGGACTCGAAGTCGAGGGCGTAGGTCCGGCCGGGCTCGAGGGCGACCTCGCCGGGAGCGAAGACGGCGCCGAACGTCCCCCACGATGCGTCGCCGGTGTGGATGCCCTCGCCGACGGCGATCTTCTCGACGCCGACGACCGGGCCGTCGGGGCCGGCCTTGCGGACGCGGAGGCGGAGCCGTTGGCGCTGGATGGCCGGCTGCGAACCGCCGGTCGCGGCATACAAAACCACGGCGGCCAAGCCCCGGCCCTGGGCGAGGTAGGTCTGGCTCCATCGGCGGGAAAAACCCGCGAACTCGCCGTATTGCTTGTGGATGTGCTTGTTGTAGGGGATGAGCAGGCCGTCGCCGTCGCCCGCGACGTAGATCCACAGATCGCGGCCGACGAAACCGGCCTGGGCGTCCTTGCCGACGCGGTAGCAGTCCTCGCGACGATCGCCGTCGAGCCGCCAGAACATCTGGAAGCCGTTGCCGGGGGTGGCGGGCTTGAGGCACACGGCGTAGGTCTCGCCGGGGACGGTCGGCACCTCGCCGGAGTTCCACGCCGCCGACCACTCGTAGTTCTTGGGTCCGCCGCAGTCGACGCCGGGGACGGGCACGGTCGGCCCCACCTGCGGCCAGGTGTCGGGCGTGCCCGGGCCCTTCTGGTGGATGGAGACGAGAATCGTCTGATTGCCGGGGCCGCCGCCGTCGACGCCGTCGTGGACGGCCTTGAATCCGACGTTGGTGACGCTCGTGCCGCCAGCGATGAAGGTCTGGTAGTAAGCGGCCGCGGCCTTGTCGTCCCAGCGGTCCTGCTGACACACCGCGTAGAAGGCGGGGGGGACGACCTTGCGGTCGATGACGTCCTTACCGACGGCGTAGACGTTCGTGACGATGACGGGTCGGATGAACTTCGACGGCCCGGTGAACAGGAGCGTGTAGCGGCCGGCGCTGCCGCTCAGCCGATACCATCCCGCCGGGGCGGTTTCCCACGTCGCGTGCGACAGCGCCTGGCTGTCCGAGTCGTCGAGGCTGCCGAAGCAGCGGATGCCGGCCAACGGCAGCAGCTCCGGCGGGTCGGCCGGTCGGCCGGGGGCGAAGTAGTCCTCGGCCAGTCCCGTGTTCGCCGGCGCCTTAGCCGCCAGTTCCGGCGCCCTGGGCATCCAGACCTTGCCCATCAGTTGGACTTGGGCGTGAGTGGCGATGCACGACAGCGAAACGATCGACTCGGCCACGAGGACCAGACGGGATATCACGTTACGACACCTCAACGCTTGTGGATTGCAGATGCCCGAACTCCGATCTCCCCTTCTCACTCCATCCCTGGCTCACCGCGGGTGTTATTGATATAATCGTATCATGAAACGCTTTAAACGGGAAGACGGCAGTCGGGGCCGGAGCCGGCGGGTCTGGCAATCCTTTCGGGCGGGTGCAACCTCTTCGCCCGTAGGGCGTTCGATGTTTGCCAGGGACTTTGAGTTCCTGGAAGGCGCGTTACGGGTTTCGCCCGAAGTAGTCCCAGATCATGTAGACCTTGGCGCTCTCGATGCCGCCGTAGCTGGAGTACAGCGGGGGCGAGTTGAGCCGGTAGATCTTGCCGGCGGGGTCGGGCACCCACCGGACGTGAAAGTCGCTGTACAGGACGTTGAAGCCGCCGCCGTGATAGCCCAGGACTTCGCGGAAAAGGTTGCCGTCCGAGAAGTACCCATCGGACAGCAGGACAGGGATGGGATGCTTTCCGCGGCTGTCTTTCGGGAAACGGCCCAGAAACGAGGGATCGGGCTCGGCCGGATCGTTGAGATACTTCCAGTATGGGTTGTCGCACTCGGGCTTGCCGGGCTCGCAGCCCCAGTGGTACTGTAGGGTCTCCGTCGTGTACATCTTGCTTCCGTCATCGCGGGGACTGCGGCTGATCGCGGCGGGAACGGCGTAGGCGTAGGAGTAGTAGGGCGATTTATGGAAGTTGTGAGAGTTCTCGTACTCGGGGTCCGACTTCTTCTGGTGGCGGAACCGCTGGAAAAACACCGCCATGCCGTTGTCGGGATTGTCGGCGTTGAACGTGAGGTTGCTCGGGCAATAGAACACGTCGGCCTTTCCGCCAACGTACTTGGGGAACAGCGAGCCGCTGTTGAACGTCGCCCAGTCGTCGGCCTTCGGTTTCTCGTAGCCGTGATAATACAGCCCTTCCAGCAGGGCGTA
>JACQVT010000729.1 GCA_016209665.1 Planctomycetota bacterium
CGGCACGCAGGTGGTGTTTCAGACTCCGCGGTTCTCGGGGTCGACGGTGGGGCACCTGCTGTCATCGCCGAATTCCGCTGCCGTCACCAGCGAGGTGCCGGCCTACAACGGGCTGGGGAGCCTGAAGGTGCAGTGGGGCTGGGTGGACGCCGACCCGACGCGCTGGCTGCGGCTGACGAGCAGCAACGCGGCCAACGTGCCCAATCCGATCATCGACCTGCGTCAGGTGGTGCGGGTCCGGCTGCGGCTGGACAGCGGGTCGCTGCGGCTGGCCCTGGGCGTGCGGGAGACGGGGGTGGATGGGCCGATCGGCTCGGATGGGGGCAACAGCGGCACGATCGAGTGGATCGGGGCCGCGTCGCGCATCCCCGGCGGCGGACCGCAAGGCGTGCTGGTGACCGCCCAGCCGGGGGTGTGGCAGACGATCACCTTCGCGGCCCACGCCGGGCAGGTGGTGCCGTTCACCGGCGATGGGGTGCTCGATACCGCCAACGGCAAGGTCGTGCTGGAACACCTGGCGTTTACGGTGACGGACTCCGCCGGGCCGTTCACCGTGTACCTCGACGCGATCGAGCAGCCCTGTCCGCCGGCGATGGACTTCGATGGCGACGGGGACGTCGACCAGAGCGACTACGGCCACCTTCAGATGTGCATGACGGCGGTGGGCGTGGCTCCGACCGATCCGGCGTGTTTCGACGCGAGCCTGGACGGAGACGTCGATGTCGATGGCGACGATCTGGCGATCTTCGTGGGCTGCCTGGGCGCGGCAGGGGTCACGGTCGATCCGGCGTGCGCGAACTAAAGCAGCCGCGGTTATCAGATGTCCGGGTGGCACGAGGATGTGGCACGGCCGCCCTCGGCTGTGCGTGTGCGTCCGGGTCGCCCAGCCGGGGGCGGCTGGGCCACACCAGGAGGCTCCGACGTTCAATCGGCTTGCCCGTGGGCGAGTCTTTCCATAACCGTCGCCAGCCGCTCCATGTTTCGTGGGAGATTTGCCTCCTGCTCCAGCTTGGCCCGGTTGATGGTTTTCGCGCTTTGCCGCAAGTCAAGCCGGTCCAGAGCGGTTTCGAGGGCCGCCGCGAGCTGGTCGGCACGGCCGGGCTCGAACAGCAGGCCCGTGCGGCCGTCCTCGATCCACGGCTCGTTGGCCGGTATCCGCGAGACGACCGGGAAAACGCCCGTGGCAATCGCCTCGAGCAATGACACGCTCGTGCCGTCGCTCAGCGAAGCGGAGATGTAGACATCGGATTCGTGCAGGAGTCCCGGCAACCGGGCGTGCGGCAAGTTGCCCGTGAACGTCACGTAGTCCGTCAGCCCTGCCTCTTCGGCCCGGCGGCGGTGGGTGTCGAGCAGGGAGCCTCCCCCCGCGAGCGTGCAATGGAAATCGCGGCCGTTCTTCTTCAGGCGTGTCAGCGAGTCCAGAATGGTGCCGATATCGTAGATGGTCTCGTGCTTCCGCGTGCACAGCAGGCGCCGGGCCACCGGCCGTGGTATGTCCGGCCCCGGTGGAAACTGATCGAGGTCCACGCCGTACGGGAACGTCAGGATCTTTCGGCGATCCGCCCCGACACGGACCAGTTCCGCCTCGATGGCCGGCGATACGGCATGGACGATCGTGGAGCGATCGCTGATGAATCGCAGTATCCGCTCGATCACGCGGCGGCCCCAACCGCCGCGACCGCTGGTGTTCAAGACGTCAGTGCCGACGGCTGAGACAACCACCGGCACGCGGGCGGCCAGGACGGCGGTCAGCCCGTTGGATCGCATGTAGGGGGCGTAGACCACCTCCGCCCGGAAATCCTTCAGCAGCCGCCGGACACGGGGCACCTCGGTGATGAACTGGTGCTTGCGGGCGTCGGGGTCGTAGGGCTCGCGTCCGACGCACTCGATGCGGACGCCTTCCACGCCGTCGAGTTGCGGCGCGGCGAACGTGATCAGGAGGAAGTCGTCGCCCCGCTGCTTGAAAAACCGCGCGAAATGCGGCGTCCATGGGGCGTTGGCGTGAGCCAGCATGGCGATCCGCACGGTGGCAGTTCCTCCCGCTGAACCGGCAGTCTCGGTCGATGCTCGCCGGCGGGACTGGGCGGGCGTTTCTGCCCACGCTTGTACCAGAACCGCCCGAGAAGCTCAACCGCCGGTCGGCTCGGCCAGCGCAGGACGAGATCAGGCGATGGCGACGGTTTCGACGCCGGCGATGTGCAGAAACGAGCAATACTCGACTCGATCTGATGGGCTGCCGTCGGGGTCCAGCAAGGTGATGACGAGGCCGCTCTTGGTGAGCATGGCCATTTCAGGATGCCTGATCTCGAACACTTCGCCGCTGCTCATCTTCACCCGCACAGGCTCGAAGGGCTGGCGCGTCAGCATCGGTTTTAGTGCATCGGCTGTCATAGGCACCATTCTAACAAGATGGCACCGGCATGAGCGACGGCAATCGGCTTGCCGGCGCACCCGCCTGAGGGGGCAGGACGATCTGAACGGTTTGTGGACGCTACGTTTCAGGTGTCGAAGAGCGGGACAGATTGGGCGATGCAGGGCTCGAACCTGCGACCTTCTCGGTGTAAGCGAGACGCTCTAGCCAACTGAGCTAACCGCCCGCGTCAGTGAACTCTATTTCACTGGATCGGTCCGGGCATGTCAAACATGCACCTATTTCCGCCACAATGCCTGATAACCGAGATGCATCATCAGGTGGTCGAGGAGGATGATGGCGGTGAAGGCCTCGGCCACGGGCCAGATGCGGGCGACCAGGGTCGGGTCGCGGCGAGTGACGGCCTTGAGCACGGTGCTGGTGCGGTCGACTTTGTCGACGGTCTCCTGGTCCTTGCTGATGGTGGGGGTCGGCTTGACGGCGATGCGGGCGACGACGGTCTGGCCGGTGGTGAGGCCGCCGGTGATGCCGCCGGCGTTGTTGCTGCGGAAACAGACGCGGTGCTGCTCGTCGACGTACAGTTGGTCGTTGCATTGCGAGCCGACCATGTCCTTGACGGCGACGCCGGCGCCGATCTCCACCGCCTTGACGGCCCCGATGCTGAGCATGCGGCCGAGTTCGCCGTCGAGCTTCTTGAACACCGGCTCGCCCAGGCCCGGCGGCAGGCCGGTGGCCTGGACCTCGATGACCCCGCCGCTGCTGTCGCCGGCCTGCTTGATCTCCACGATGCGCTCGAACATCCGGTCGGCGGTCGCCAGGTCGGGGCAGAACAACTGCGCGTGCACGCCGTACTCGCGCCGGACCTGCTCCTCATCCAGGGGGACGGCCGGGAACTTGCCGATCAGGGCCTCGACCTCGCTGAGCACGGGCATCTTCTCGAGGAAGCGCATGCCCGGCTTGATCCGGCCCGCCTTGTAGACGTAGTTCCAGATGGCGTCGTACTCCTTGCGGACCTTGCGGTAGGCGGCGGCCCTGGCCCGGATCTGCTCGATGGGCATCTCGGGCATCGTGACGCCGGCGGCCTCCTTGACGTAGGCCGTCACCTCGATGCCCTGGGTGGCCAGGATGCGCTTGGCGACCACGCCGGCGGCGACGATGGTGGAGGTATAGCGCCCGCTGAAGATGCCCGCGCCGATGGCGTCGTCCCAGTGGTCGTACTTCATGTACGAGGCATACGAGGCGTGGCCCGGCCGCGGGGTCCGGTTGGTCACCTGGTACTGGTTGATGTGCTCGAAGTGCCGGTCGAGGTTGGGGATCAGGATGACCAGCGGCGTGCCGTTGGTGTGGTAGGCGTTGGTGAAGCCGGGCATGGTGTCGGCGGCGTTGATGCCGCTGTAGATCACCGGGAGGTCCGGCTCGCGGCGGGGCGAGGTCAGCTCGCCCTGGCCCGGCTTGCGGATCAGCAGCTCGCCGTAGATCTCCTCTTCGGTGATCAGCAGCCCCGGCGGTACGCCCTGCAGGTGGATGGTCAACCCGTCCTGGTACGATCCGCCCGCCACGGTCACTTTGAACAACGTTCCGATGTCGCAGCCGAGCATGTCAGGCTCCTTGCCGGCAGAACGCCCACGGGATGCAACCCGTGGGCTTGGAGGTTATCACTTTTGCCGTAGACGCAATCAGGAGCAAGTAATATAGAGCGCTCGATTTCATTCTTCCATCCGCAGGTCGGCCCCCAGTTGCGTCATACAGTCGACGAAGGTGGGGAAGGTCACCGACATCGCCTCGGCGGCCGCGATGCGGGTGCCGGACTTGACGAAGCAGCCGGCGACGGCGAGCGACATGACGACGCGGTGGTCGTCGCGGCCGTCGACGTCGGCGGGCCGCAGGTCGCTGCGCTCGACGATGAGGCCGTCGGGCAATTCCTTGATGCGGGCGCCCATCTTGCCGAGTTCCGCGGCCATGACGGCGATGCGGTCGGTCTCCTTGAGACGGGCCTGGGGTACGTTGACGAGAGCGGTCCTGCCCTCGGCGAAGCAGCCGACGACGGCCATCATGGGCAGGGCGTCGGGGGTGGCGTTCATGTCGATCTCGCATCCGATGAGCGTGCCGGGCCGCACGTGGATGCCCTCGGGGCCGACGTCGAGCCGGGCCCCCATTCGGCGGAGGTACTCGACGACGGCCTTGTCGCCCTGGGCGTCGTTCATGTCGAGGCCGCGGACGAGCACGTCGTTGTCGCCGAGCACGCCGGCGGCCAGGAAGAACGTGGCCGACGAGAAATCCGCCGGCACCCGCACGTCGATCGGCCGGTACTGCTGGCGGCCGGGGACGCGGAACTGCCTCAGTTCGTCGTGTTCGAGGCGGATGCCGCCGCGGGCGAGCCAGTCGAGCGTGATGTGAACGTAGGGCTGTTCGTTGAGCAGAGGCACGTCGATCGTGCTGTCGCCATCGGCCAGCGGCGTACACATCAGCAGGCTGCTGAGGTACTGGCTGGTGACGGCCTCGATGCGGGTCACTCCGCCGCGGAGCCGGCCGCCGACGACCAGGGGGGCGCAGCCGTTGCCGCGGGTGGTTTCCACCTTCGCCCCCAGATCGTTGAGTGACCGAGCGAGCGGGCCGATGGGCCGACGGCGGATCTGGTGGTCGCCAGTGAAGCCGGCCAGGCCCTGTCGCAGCAGGGCGGCCGAGCCGACGGCGACTCGCAGCGTGGTGCCGGAGTTCCTCACGTCGATGAAGTTCTCGGGGGTCTTGAGTTCCCCGCCAGTGCCGCGCACTCGCCAGCAGTTGGGCTGGACATCGACCTGGGCTCCCAGGGCCTGGTAC
>JACQVT010000707.1 GCA_016209665.1 Planctomycetota bacterium
CGCCTGATCGAGCCGGTCATCCTGGTGTTCATGGGGGTGCCGGTGGGCGTGGTGGCGAGATCGTTGTTCCTGCCGCTGTTCGATCTGACGTCGGCGGCCAGGTAGGACGAACGTTGGGTCTTCGACCCTGAGTGCTCAGACCGAAGGGAGTGCTCAGACCGAAGGGAGCGCGCCGGTGTTTCTGTCCGCGAAAAAGCAGTATGGACCCATCGCGGTCGACCTGGGGGCGGCTTGCCTGCGCGCCGTCCAGCTTGAGCGGCGCGGAGGCAGGCTGGCCGTCCGGCACTGGATGCAGGTTCCGGTGCCCCACGAGGGGCTCGCCGGCGCCGAGGGCAAGGACGGCAACGGCCCTGCCCCACCCGCACCGCTGCCGCGGCTGGACCGCGAGGCCTTTCTGGGAGACGAGGTGGTGGTGTCCCTTCATCCGCCGGAGGTGGAATGCACGCCGCTGCGGGTTCCCGACAACCTGCTCGCACTCGGCCAGGCGGCCCTGGTCGCGGCGATCCGTCACGAGGTGAGCCGCAACATCAGTTTGCCGGTTGATGAGGTCGAGATGGACGTGTGGCGGCTGGGCTCCGGCCAACTGGACAGCCCCAACCTCATGGTGGCCGCCGCCCGGCGGGACCGCATCCAGCGCACTCTCGCTTGGCTGGACGACCAGAAGCTCGTGTGCCGCCGGATCGACGTGGGACCGCTGGTCGCCCTGCGGGCCTGTGCCGGCTTTTCCGCCCAGCCGAACGCCGATCATCTGTGGGGGGTGCTGGACGTCGGCAAGTCCGCCGTCCGCCTGTACATCGGGGTGGGCGAAGTGCCGGTCTACGTACGGTGCATGGCCCGCGGCGGCGAGGAGATGACGCGGCGGATCAGCGAGGACCTGGGCGTCAGCCGCGGCGTTTCCGAGTCATATAAACGACACTATGGCGTTCAGAGCGCCGAGGGACACTACCGGCCCGCCTCGCCGATGGACGACGCGGTCGAGGGGCGCCGGATGGCGGCGATCCTGCTCGGCGTCCTGCGGCCGATCATCCGCAGCATCGGCGAGGAGGTCCAGCGGTCGTTCCGGTACGCGATGGGACTGTACCCGGACCGGCCGATCAGCGGACTGTGGGTCATCGGCGGCGGGGCCGGCCTGGCCGGCCTGACCGATCTGCTGGCCGAGATGCTGGGCATCGCCGTGCATCGCGTGACCGCCGGGCACCTGGGGGGCGGGCTGATCGTGCCGCCCACGCTGTCCGATGAGACCGTGCCCCAGTTGGCCGCCTGTCTGGGATTGTGCCTGGGAGAGATGAATTGACGGTCGTGCGCGTCAACCTGGTGCCCGCGGCGTACGCGCTGCGATGTCGACGGAGCCGCCGCCTGCGCCGATGGGTCCAGGCGGGTGCGGTCGCCGTCGGCGTCCAGATCGCCGCCGCCGCCCTGCTCCGCCCGGTGGGCAGCCAGGCCCGGTTCCTCCAGCGAGGCCTCATCGATGCCGAGCAGCAGCAGCGAGCGTTGAACAAGCGGCTCGTCGACCTGTCGGTCGAGGAGGCCGACTTGAAGAAACAGATGGAGTTGGCTGAACACCTGAACCGCAAGCACCGCTGGAGCGGCCTGCTGTCGGCCCTCGCCGCGTCGCTGCCGAACACCGTGGTCCTCACCCGGTGCGAGACGGACCCGATCAAGAGCGGAGCCGCCTCCGCCCAGGTGGTCCAGGCGAACCAGCCGGGCAACGCCGCGCCCGCCGAGGCCGAACCGCCGGACGTGGCCAGGGGGCTGGTGATTACCGGCGTGGCCGTGGACCACGACTCGGTGGCCGCGCTGCTCCGCAACTTCAACGGCACCGGCAGGGCCGGACGCTGCTCGTTGGAGTCGACCATGAGGCAACCGTACCTCAATGGGGAGGGCGTGTTCTTCACGATACGAACCAGATGGTGATTCCGCGCGTCAACCTGAAGGGGCTGGAAATCGACCTTGCCGGGGCCGCGGCCGTGATCGCGGTCCTCGTCGCCGGGTACCTGCTGCTGCTCCGCATTCCTCTCGAGGACGCCATGGCGGGGGCGGAACTGATAGCCAAACAACGGGCCACGGCCCAGGCCATCGGCTCGCTGCAGAAAGAGTACGTGGACCGGTTCCGCCGGCTCAAGCAGGCCGAACAGACGCTCGCGATGCGGGCAAGTTGGCTGACGCGTTCCGATTTGCCGGGCGAGGTCCTCGGGCGAATCAACGAGTTGGCCCGGCAGGGCGACGTGCGGATCATCCGGTGGCAGCCGCGGGGTTTGCAGGTGCTGTCCGAATACCAGGTGCAGTTGTTCTCGGTGGAAGGCGCGGCGGCCTGGCCATCGCTGCTGCGGTGGTTGGCCCTGATCGAGGAAGGCGTGCCTTTGCTGGACGTGACGCACTTCACGGTCAACACCCCGGCCACGCCCGGCCAAGTTGACTGCGACTTCTCCTGCTCGTTGAAACTCTACCTGGGCGGTGGCGGACAGGCGAGGCAGGTGGCGGCGGTGGAGCGATGAGGAAGCTGGAACCTAAAAAGGTGCTGCTGTACGGCCTGATGCTCACCGGCGCGATCGTCGGCCTGGCCATCGACCGGCTGCGTGGGCCGGAGGCCGCCGAGGCCGCCTCGTCGGGACCGTTGACGGACAGTGGGGCCGGGAACGCCGCCGCCGGCAGGACCGAGGAGGTCCATGGACCGGCCATCGCCCGCGTCTTTGAGGCCGCGACACCGGAGAAGCAGGCAACCCAGCCGACAGCGGGGCCCCCGCGCGATGCCTTCGGTCTGACCGATGAGCTGCGCCGGCACTTCGAGGAGTTGTCCCCCACTCGCAAGGCCGAGCAGGTCAGACAGGCCGAGAGCGAAGAGGAGCGCCGACGCCAACAGGCCGAGCAGTTCCTGGGCAGCCACCGGCTCAAAGGCACCACGCTTCGCGACGGCGAGGCCTGGGCC
>JACQVT010000722.1 GCA_016209665.1 Planctomycetota bacterium
GGCGTGGAGCCGGCCCTGGCCCCCAACCTCCGGGTCGAGTGGTGGGGCAGCGTTTGGCCGGCCAACGGCACGGGCGGCTGGATGAAGCTCGACGACCCGTGGAACGGCCGATGGGTGCGGTTCACCACGCCCCCCCAGGCCCGCGACGACACCCTCGTCTTCGCGTTCATCCCGCTGGCCAAGGAGGAGTGGCCGGCGGCCCTCGAACCCGATCAGTACCCGGACCACAAGGCCCCCCCCTACCGCCGCACGCTCAAGCTGCGGCTGGTCAACCGCGAGAAACTGCCCGTGCCGCCGAGCGCCAGGATCGCGGTCTATGGCTCGTCAAGCTGGAAGCTGGGAACGTTCGACATTGAAATCCGCCACAACGACAGCGCCCCACGCGGGGCCAGGCTCGACGTCATCAATGGGCAACTCGCATCGCTGGTCAGCATGGCCGCCCCGCGCGACGCCGCGGTCCAGGGCCAGATGTGGCAGGCGGCCAAAGCCGCCGGCGGCAGCTCGGGCGTGAGGATCGACCTGCTCTACGCCGACAACCGCGACCTCAACTCCAACGACCTGACCCGCGTGACCGTCCGCCTGGGGGACGAGCCGTCGGCCACCCTTGACACGCCGCGCGGCTCCGCCGCTCTACAACGCGAAAGCGTTCGCGGCGAGTCAAGGGCCACCGGCTTTTCCTTCGTGCCGCAGGACGTGCTCGCGGATGACTGCATGAGGCTGCCGAGTCTTGGCGCGCTCGTGTCGGACGCATCGCGGCATCGCACGCTGGCCAACGACCCCGGCCCGGCGAGCACGAACTGGGACTCACCGGTACGGCTGCGACTCACCGAACGGCCCGAGATGACGAGGGCGATGGCCCTGCGGGGCATCCCGCGGTTGCAGCCCGCCCCGTGGGTGCCGCTCGGCGTGCCGTCGGCCCGGCAGGAGTTCTTCGTCAGCCCCACGGGCGACTGGTCCATCTGGGGCGTGTCGCTCAACACGAAGAAAGGCCGCGACTATCCGCGGCTGGTATTCCGCCGGGAGACCAAAAACCGTTACGAGGACAAGCTGACGGCCACGCTCGATACCCGCGAGCAGCCTCAATTCGACGACGGCGGCCGCAACGCCTGCGTGCGCTACCTCGAAGACGGCTACCTGCCGCTCATCCACGTCGAGTGGAACACCGGTCCGATCCGCTACCACCACGCCCTCGGCACGACCATCCTGCTCGGCGATTACGGCGACGATGTCACCCGCCGCGGCGACGAGACCGTCGTGCTGCTCACGCGGATGCAGATCACGAACACCGACGCCGCCCCCCAGCCGGCCGTCCTGCGACTGCGATACTCGCAAAACGCCCCCATCGAGCTGCGGGACGACGGCACGATCGGCATCACCGACACTGACCCGGCCAAGGTGCCCGCGGGCACGACCGCCCTCCGCGGCGTCATCTCCGTGGACAGACCCGCCGGCGGCGGGATTGCAGGCTGGACCGTCGAGCCCGGCACCGACCCACAATGCTCATCCGTCCTCAAATACCAAACCGCGCTGCCGCCCGGCGAGACACGGACGATCTACTTCAAGACCGCGTTCGTCGACCTGCTAGACGCCGATGAACTCGAGCGCATCCGGGAGATTAGCTTCGAGAAGGAAACGCCGCTGGTGCTCGATTACTGGCGGCAGCGGCTGGCCCGGGGCATGATCATCGAGGTGCCCGACGCAGCCGTCATGGACCTGTACCGGGCAAACCTGTGGCACGACGTCATCACCACCGACCGCGACCCCGAAACCGGCCTCTATAACCAGGGCGTCGGCACTGTCCGCTACAAGGTGTTCGCCAACGAGACGGTGATGATCGCCCGCTCGATGGACATGCGGGGCGAGCACACCGAGGCCGAGCGCTACATCGAGCCCATGCTGCGCTTCCAGGGCGCCGAGGCCCTCAAGGGCCGCTACTCGACCAAGGAAGGCGCGTTCCACAGCGCCGGTGAGTACACGCACGGCGAGTACGCCATGAACCACGGCTTCGTGATGTGGGGCATCGGCGATCACTACCTGATGAGCCGCGACCGGGCATACCTCGAGCGCGTCGCCCCGCAGATCATCAAGGGTTGCGACTTCCTGATCAACGAGCGCAAGGCCACGATGAGCAAGCCGGGTGAGCCGCGGCCGGCGATCCACGGGCTGTCGCCGGCGTCGTCGCTGGAGGACGTGGTCGAGTACCAGTACTGGTTCGCCACCAACGCCTACTTCTACCTGGGCATGAAGCGGGTTACTCAGGCCATCACAGACATCCAGCACACCGAGGCCGCCCGCCTCACCGTTGAGGACGATAGGTACCGACGCGACATCGAGATCGCCATGCGCGAGGCCGCGACGCAGGCCGCCGCCGTCCGCCTTCGCGACGGCAACTACGTCCCCTACCTGCCCTCCCGCGTGTGGCAGTGGCGACACCTGACCGAGGGCTGGATTCGCGAGGCCCTGTACCCCGCCCTGCACCTGGCCACCGCCGAGGTCGTCTCGCCCAGCGACCCGATGATGACTTGGATGCTCGACGACCTCGAGGACAACATCTTCTTCTCCGAACAGTCCGGTTTCAGCATCCGGGACTACGAGACTCACTGGTTCGAGAAGGGCGCGATCACGCTCCAGCCCTGCCTCGTCGACACGCCCACGATCTACCTGGCCCGCAACGAAATCCAGGCCTCGCTGCGGTCGCTGTGGAACACCTACGCCCTCAGCATCTTCCCCGACGTGCAGTGCTTCACCGAGTGGGCCCACTCGCTGGGCCGGCCCGGCGGCCCGCTCTACACGACCTCGGATGAGTCCCGTTGGGTGATGTGGCTGCGGCAACTGCTGGTCTGGGAGGATGGTGACAAGCTCTGGTTCGGCCGGGCCATGCCCAGCGAGTGGCTGGCCGACGGCAAGACCGTCCGCGTCGCCAATGCAAGCACGATCTTCGGCAAGACCGGCGTCACCCTCCGCTCGCGGATCGACAACGGCCGCATCGAGGCCACGGTCGCGCTCCCCACCCGTAGCGCCCCCGCCGAAGCCTGGCTCCGCCTGCGCCACCCCAACAACCAGACCCCCGCCCGGGTCTTCGTCAACAACCGCCCCCTGCCC
>JACQVT010000715.1 GCA_016209665.1 Planctomycetota bacterium
CATCGCGATGGAGCTGGGTTCGGACGGGGTGCTGCTCAACACGGGCATCGCCGGCGCGGCCGACCCGGTGACGATGGCCCAGGCCATGCGTCAGGCGATCGAGGCCGGCTACCTCGCGTACCGGTCGGGCCGGATATCCAAGAAGCTCTACGCCACGGCGTCGAGCCCGACCGAGGGCGTCATCGCATCTGCGGCCGGCCGCGGCAACTGAGGCGTCTGGCGTGGGACTGGCTTCCGGCCGGCCGGGTCCCGGACCGGCAAGACGCCGGTCCCACCACAAGAGGACACGTACAGCGTGCAACGCCGAACCCGCAACCGGATCTGCATTTGGATCATCGTCGTCGGGCTGGTCAACTTCCTGGCCTATACGATCGTCTATGCCGAACTGGGCGGCGACGCCCGGAACGGCGGGATCGAGATCAAGCGCAACGGCGACGGCACGCCGGTCGTCGACGAGGATCGCGATGTCGTACGGGTTTACTACATCAAGGGCCATTTTATTCGCGGCCCGGCCGGCGAGCGCTCCGACGTGCACCGCTGGACGTGGATCTACAGCTACCTGCATTCGATCTCGATCTGGCCGACGCAGGGGGCGCTGATGATCTGCATGCTGATTCTGGCCCAGCCGCACATCATTGCCACCATGCGTGAAAACAGCGTCATGCAGGGTACGACCTTCGTCAGTGTGGCGATCACCCTGGTGGCCGTCGTGTATACGGCCATGTCCGTCTGGTTCGTGCTGGGCTTCATTGGGGAATTGAAAGGATAAGCTGGGGGCTTGAGGCTTGAGACTTGAGACTGGGGACGGCGACGTAACGACACCTCAAGCCTCAAGCTCCAAGCCCCAGGCCTCGACCCATGTCTTCGTCTTCCACCATTCTCGACGTCGGTGGGGCCGTCGCCCACCGCCTCCCCGGTTACGAACAGCGGCCCGAGCAGGTCGAGATGGCCTCGGCGATCGAACGGGCGTTCCGTGATTCCCGCCACCTGCTCGTCGAGGCCGGCACCGGCGTCGGCAAATCGTTCGCCTACCTCATCCCCGCCATCCAACAGGCGACCAACGACGGCGAGCGCGTCCTCGTCAGCACCCACACCATCGCCCTGCAAGAGCAGCTCATCGAACGCGACATCCCGTTTCTGCAGGCGGTCTGGCCCGACGAGTTCACGGCGGTCCTGGTCAAGGGCCGACACAACTACCTCAGCATCCGCCGCCTTGTCGAGGCCAGCGAACGCCAGAACCTGCTGTTTGCCCGGTCCGAACACTTGCAGGAGCTGTACCGCATCGAGGACTGGGCCTACAAGACAACCGACGGCTCACTCGCCGACCTCTCGCCGCTGCCCGACCCGGCCGTCTGGGAACTGGCCCGCAGCGAGCACGACAACTGCATGGGCCGGTCCTGTCCGCAGTACGCCAAGTGCTTCTACCACTCCGCCCGCCGCCGGGCCGAGCGGGCCCAGATTCTGATCGTGAACCACGCCCTGATGCTTTCCGACCTGGCCCTCCGTCGCCAGGGGGCGGGCGTCCTGCCCGACTACCAGCTTGCCGTGATCGACGAAGCCCACGCCTTCGAGGCCGTCGCCAGCGAGCACTTCGGCCGGTCGGTCTCGCAGGGGCAGGTCCGTCACCTGCTCAACCGCCTGCACAACGACCGCACCGGGCGCGGCTTTCTCGCCGCCGTCCACGCCGACGCCGCCGCCCAGACCGTCGAGCACACCCGCCGAGTCGCCCGTACGTTCTGGCGGGCGGTGACCGACTGGTACGCCGGCACTGCCAACCCCACCGGCCGCGTCAAGACCGCCATCGGCGTGCCCAACGAGCTGAGCGACGCCCTCCGCGAACTCCGCCGCGACCTGCGCAGGGTCCGCGCCTCGCTGACCAAGGAGGAGGAAGTCGTCACCCTCACCAGCCTGACCGACCGGGCCGGCACCTTGGCCGACGAAATCGATCTCCTGATTGCCGAGCCTCCCGCCGACCAGGTCCGCTGGATCGAGCAGACTCAGTCCGCCCACCTCGCGCACCCGCAGATCCGAATCTGCCAGGCGCCCACGCTGGTCGCCGATGCCCTCCGCGAGACGCTGTTCACGAAGGTCCGTAGCGTGGTCCTCACCAGTGCCACGCTCGCCACGCGAGTCGATCGCCACCACGCCTCCGTGAAGAACGCTCCCAGCCCTCCAGGAGCACGGCCCGCCTCCCGCGGACAATCGGAAGACGCCGCTCCCCCCAAGACCGGCTTCACCTACATCCGCGCCCGCCTGGGCATCGACGAGGCCGATGAACTCCAACTCGGCTCGCCCTTCAACTACCGCGAGCAGGTCGAGCTGCACGTCGAGATGGGCCTGCCCGACCCCGACAGTGCCGCCTTGTTTCTGCCCGCCGCCGCCGATGCCATCGAACGGCACGTTACCGAAACGCAAGGCCGGGCTCTCGTCCTGTTCACCAGCTACGAGATGATCGGCGAGATGGCTAGGGTCCTGCGCCCCCGCCTTGAGGCCGCGGGCCTGCGCCTGCTCGTGCAGGGCGAGGGTATGCCGCGAAGCCTGATGCTCGAACG
>JACQVT010000738.1 GCA_016209665.1 Planctomycetota bacterium
CGTGTCGGCGGGAGCCAACACGATCCTCGTGGCCGACTTCTTCGACGATACGACGTTCGGCGTCACGTTCAAGGGAAACTCGTCGACTGCATCTGCCGACGACATCGTCTATGTGATCTCCGGGTACGCCCGGTAACGCTGGCGACGACAGAGGGAGCCGGGCGTACCCTGAACAGAGTACCGGCTCCCGTGCAATCACCTGTGTGACGCCGTCCTGCCGGGGTCGAGGCTGATCACAGCCTGGTCCGGCAGTGCAGCGGGAAGGCGGAACGGGGGACGGCGATGTCGAGGCAAAAACCGCGAAAGAGGCCGGCAGACGGCCAGGCGCGGGCCAGCGGCGGGTTCACGCTCATCGAGCTGACCGTCGTGCTGGCGGTAATCGTGACCCTGGCGCTGATTCTGACGCCCTCGATCGCGAACTTCATTAACGATTCGCGAATGGCACGGGCGCGCAACGATGCGCAGTCGATCGTGAGCGCGGTCGTGCAGTTCTACAAGGACAACGGGTTCTACCCGCAATGGGCCACCGCCGACAACGGCGGCCCCGGCGCGGCGACCAGCAAGGTGGACCTGCTCGTGACGCCAGGCAACACGCCGGCCTCGGCGCTGGCGACCTTGTGGGCGACCGGTTCGAGCGCGGAGCTGGGCGGGGCGTTGATGACCAACGCGCCCGGCTACCGCCTCAAGCAAGTCGGCAGCGCGTTCGGCTGGAACGGCCCGTATCTCTCGAGCGAGCTGGGGACCGACCCGTGGAACAACCGCTACATGGTCAATGTCGGGTTGATCGACCCGGCCGTGGCGGTGGCGAGCGCCACGGGCGTGCCCAAGAGCGCGGTGTGGGTGATTTCGGCGGGCGCCAACGGGACTGTCGAGACCCTCTACACGCAGGCCGTCACGACGGCCGTGATCGGCGGCGACGATATCGGGGTTAGGCTGCAATAGTTCTGGGTCCTGGGTGCTGGGTTCTGGGTGTTGGACGGAGCCCGGCCGACCGCAAATATTGTCGCTTTAGACGGTGCCGCAACAGGTTTTGAAGACATTAGCGTAAGGCTAGTTCGATCACAGAGTTAGCTCGTTTTGTCCCGTTTCGGGCCTGCCGGCCGTGCTGCAAGAAGTGTGGACCGCCACGTGGCGTGGCGGTCCTCCAGAGGAGCGTCCGGCCGCGCCATCCGCCTGTAAACTCCCACCAGCTCGCCACTTAGCACCTCCCCTTCACGCCGGCTGGCCGCCGTCGACAGAACCTCGGGCGTAAAGTTTGCGTACCGCGCTCCCGTCTGTCGCCGAGGCAGACGGAAAGTGCGCTCCAGCCGTCGCTGGGAATCGGGGGCCGGAAGCGCCTGTTGCAACCTGTTCGCACCTGAGCCGCCTCTGCCGCCATGCTGATAGCCTGTACTCCCTCCAGACGCTCCAGGTCCATTTCTAATCCCGGGGCTCCTGCCCCCAGGACTTCTGATCCCGGGGCCCCTGCCCCCAGGATTCGCCCCGACGCCGGCCTCTCACTCGTCGAAGCGACGATCATCCTGATGATTCTGAGCATCCTGACCTCCGTGCTGGCGCCTCAGATCCAGGACTTCGTGGACGACGCCAAGAGAACGAAGGCCAAGGAAGATTGCGAGGCGATCGGCACCTCGATCGCGCGGATGCTGGACGACACCCACTCGAAGTTCCTGGTGCTCGACGGCGGCGGCGATGCCGCCAGCAGGTTCGTCGAGGACAACCGCGTCGATCTGGCCATCAGCACGGGCGATATTCCGGACGTCGGCACGCTCGTCAACGATGGCTTCGCCGGTGACAACATCTTCGCCGACGTGACCTGGACTGACCAGCTCGGCGTCGGCCCGAACGTCGACTCGCTCTACGATCAGCTCGTCTCGAACGAACCCGCGTACCTCAGTCCCGTGACCCCATACGAGACCACCGACCCCGAAGATCTCACGCGGGGGGAGCTCGGGCATGGGTGGCGCGGCGCGTACCTCAGCCCGTTTGTCGGCCCGGATCCCTGGGGCATGCGCTACGCCGTGAACTCGGTGTTCCTGGGGGCGGCGGTCGATTCTGACAATGACGCCGAGGAGGGAAGCATCAAGCACGGCTGGACGGCCGACGCCTTCTGCCTCTCGGCCGGGCCGAACACGGTCATCGAAGCCGACTTCTCGGGC
>JACQVT010000719.1 GCA_016209665.1 Planctomycetota bacterium
ACCTTCGACCCCGGCCTCATGACTCTGAATACGACTTAGAGTGCATCCTAAAACCCGTGTGGGACCGGCTTCCAGCCGGTCGGTTTTCAGGGTTTTAGGATGCACAGTTACTACTGGCGGATTGACGAGGTTAACACTGCGGGTACGACCACCGGCGATGTGTGGAGTTTTGTGACCAGGGGGCCGCTGGGGGATTTTGATGCCGACGGCGACGTGGACCAGGAGGATTTCGGGAGGTTGCAGGCTTGCCTTTCCGGGAGCGGTGCCTTCCCTGACCCTGATTGCGGAGCGGCGGACCTGGACGGCGACGGGGATGTGGATCAGAGCGATGTCGACGTGTTCCGGGCGTGCATGAGTGGAGCAAACATCTTAGCCGGTTGCTGACCACCGGGCCGGGAGTGATGGCTTCTTCCTGAATGGGACATCATGGCTGAATCGAAGCGCTCGTGTTGAGCGTAGTCGAAGCGCTCCCAGGAAAGTGGCAAAATGAAGCGAGGAGTTCAAATGCTCAAGATGACCCTGTTTGCCGTCGCAGCGTCGCTTGCCTTTGCGGGCAATCCCGTGGCGGAAATGGAGGCGGAGTTCACGTCGCCCGACTCGGGCTTTTTCGTTCTGGCCCGGCATGAGGGCACAGGCGAGATGTGGGCCGGCACCTACGGCGGCGACAAGTCGCGCCTCTTCGTCAGGCGGGACGGCGCCTGGAAACTGCATACGGAGCTGCCGGAGACGGAGTCCGTCTTCCGCCTGGTTTATCATCGGGGCACGAAGACTCTCTACGCCAACCTGGAGCGGAACTCCAAAGCTCCCTGCATCATGCGGCTGGACGCAGACCGCTGGGTGGACACGGGGGCCGGCCACGACTACCCAGAAACGCAGGGTACGATGGGTCTGGGACTAGGCGTCGGGGCCGACGGCAGGCTTTATGCCGGCGTGACGCCTTATACGCCGGGGCAGCCATCAAAGGGCTATGTGTGGCGCAGCACGGACGGAGTCCGCTGGGAGAAGTTCGCGGAGACGCAGAGCGTCACCAAGCACTTCATCGCCTATCGCGGAAGGACCTATGCCGTGTTGACCTTCGGCAGGGGAGGCAACCAGCTCGTTCGCCTGGGGAAGACCGGCTGGGAGACAGTGTGCGAGTTGCCCGATGAAAAGGGTTTGCAGTACGCGGTGGAGTTTGGAGAGAGCCTCTTCCTCGGCGGCTCCGATGCCGCCACAAGCAAGGCGGCCATCTACCGGTATGACGGCTCCTCCCTAAAGAAAACCTTCGAGGCCGAAAGGGGAGGAGGCTTCTTCTCGTTTGCGATGGTCCGGCAGGATGGTCGGGACTGGCTCTATGTGGGTCATAGTGCAGGCTGGCGTGTGAAGGGTAAGCAGGCCGCCCTGTATCGCAGTGCCGACGGAGTTAAATGGGAGCCGGCGCAGGTATTCGACGAGGCCGAGTGCTGGGCAGTGGCAGCAGGGGAGAGTCCGGGCGTGCTTTATGCGGCGACCCGGCAGGAGGGCGGCCACGGAAAGATCTACAGGGCGGAGTTCAAACGCTGAGAGGGACGACCGGGCCGTGGGGACCGCAAGTCACGGTGTTCTTGACATCCGTCAGTTGTATGGCACCGGGCAGCGATGCTGTTGAGAACCGGATGACCGCTCACTCCGGCGCCGGCGGTCTCCTATGTGGGAGCGATTCCCCCGGACTGTACTTTGACTCCAGATGACCATGGCATCCTTCGGGCGGACTTCGACCATGACGGCGACATAGACCAGGCCGACTTCGCCACGTGGCAGGTTTGTTACAGTGGATCTCTTCTCGCCGATCCAGACTGCGCCAACTGACCGTGCAGCCTGCTGTTGCCCCGCGAGTTCACCGCAGGACAGACATCGCCCGCCTACCCCGGCACGCGCTGCCTGGCGGGACGATCGAGCATGCGAGTTGCCCGGTCCCTTGTCAGTGGCCCGAGGGCGGGCCATACTGGCCCCGCGATGGCACGGATTCAGCCGGTGCTCGGGCTCCTGGTGATGGTCGGGTTGATGTATGCGTTCAGCGCCGACCGGCGGGCGGTGCGCTGGCGGGTGGTGGTTTGGGGGCTGGCACTTCAGTTCATCTTCGCGCTGTTCGTCCTGCATACGTCGGTGGGGCAGGCGTTCTTCGACGGGGTCAACCGCGGCTTCATGGGTGTGATGAAGGCGGCCCAGGAGGGGGCGGCGTTCGTGTTCGGCCCGCCCGGCGTGACCGACGACGTGCCGGTGGGCCACGTGGGGCCGGGCGGCGAGTTCAGGCAGATCGGCTCGACGGTCGCCCGCGTCGGCTTTCAGTTCGCGTTCCGGGCGCTGCCGCCCATCATCTTCTTCTCGGCCCTGATGGCGATCGGATACCACCTGGGCGTGATGCAGTGGATCGTCCGAGCGTTCGCCAAGGTGATGTCGGTGTCGATGAAAACCAGCGGGGCCGAGACCATGTCGGCCGCGGCGAACATCTTCGTCGGCCAGACCGAGGCCCCGCTCATGGTGCGGCCCTACGTCAACTCGATGACCAATTCCGAACTGATGGCCATCATGGTGGGGGGGTTCGCCAACACGGCCGGCGGCGTCATGCTGATGTACATCAGCATGTTGCAGGACCGCGTGCCGGACATCGGGGCCCACCTGCTGACCAGCAGCGTGCTGACCGGGCCGGCCTCGCTGATGATGGCCAAGCTGCTGCTGCCCGAAACCGCCCGGCCGACCACCCTTGACACGCCGCGGCCCTTGACACGCGATGCGGCTTCGCCGCTCTTGGACGCTTCGCGTCCGGTCGCGCGTCAAGGGCGGTCGCGTTCGCGACCAGGAGCGGCAGAGCCGCGCGGCGAGTCAAGGGCCACCGCGGGCGACGTGCGGATCGAGCTGCCCAGGACCGACGCGAACCTGATCGACGCCGCCGCCCGCGGTACGCAGGAGGGCCTGGGCCTCGCTCTGAACGTGGCCGCGATGCTGATCGTGTTCATCGCGATGGTCGCCCTGGCGGACCTAGGCCTGGCGTGGACCAGCCAGCACGTGTTTGGCGCCGAACAGCCGTGGACGCTGGCGACGATCTTCGGCAAGCTGTTCTGGCCGCTGGCCTGGCTGATGGGCGTGCCGCTGATGGACTGCGCGGCCGTGGGCAACCTGTTGGGCGTCAAGACGTTCCTCAACGAGCTGGTCGCCTACAAGCAACTGGCCGACACGGGCGGCGGGCTGTCGGACCGGTCGTACCTGATCGCCTCGTATGCCCTGTGCGGGTTCGCGAACATCGGGTCCATCGGCATCCAGATCGGCGGCATCGGGGCGATGGCCCCGGAACGCCGCGGCGACCTGGCCCGCCTTGGCGTCAAGGCGATGATCGCCGGTTCGTTCGCGACGTTCTCGGCGGCGTGCGTCGTGGCCATCCTCGTGTAGTCAGGAATCCGGAATGTGTCGTCCGAGCCGGTGGGAGTCAACCAGCACGAAGCGCAAGCGAGTGCTCAATCGTCGGCGCGAATCGCGTGATGAGCACTCGCTTGCGATTCGTGCTCGTACATGACGAGTTCTGTGTTCGCGCATAGGCGGTAACTGGGAGGCACGGGATGAACCGCTTGGTCAATCTGCTGGTGGCGATGTCGTTGGTCTCGGCCGTGCGGGCGGAGCCGTTGCTGCGGTGGCAGTCGGGTACGCCGGCGCGGCCGGGGCTCAAGCTGGGAGCAACGGTCGATCGCACGTTCGTGCTCGACTGGCGGTATACGCCGCCGGACTGGCAGACGTCGATCTGCCTGATCGACGATGGGCTAAAGACGCTCGTCGGCAAGGACGGGGCGATGCTCTACGACTACGGCGGCAGCGGCTCGGCCGCCGGCTTCGCCACGCGGGTCACGCTCCATCTGGACGATGGGGAGGACCGCTGGGTCGGCCAGCGAATCGAGGACCCGCGAGTGCCGATCGTCATCACCGAGATGTTGCGGAACGGCATCGAGCTGCGGATACAGGCGTTTGCCGTGCCGGACACGGCCGTCTGGCCGTCGCCGCCGACACGTGAATTCGTCCGTCGTGCCGGCATCCCCGCCAGCCAGGCGGTCCGGATGGGGCCGCCGCGGGCGGACCTCGTTCTGGCGACCCTCACGAACCAGGGCCCGTCTACCGTTGAAGTTCGGCCGCAGGTTCGCGTGCACTCCACCAAGGCCATCCGCTTCGACAAGGCGGCACAGATCGTCTGGGTTGGCGATCGGCCGATGATCGGCATGTTGCCGGGGGCCACGGTCGCCTCACGCAGCGAGCGCGAATGCGTGGTCGTATTGCCGGCGATGTCGCTGCCGCCGGGTGAATCGCGGCAGCTTGTCGTGCCGTTTCATCACAGCGTCGACGCCATTACCTGGTCCATCGAGGCGGCAACGCGGGCCCTGGATGCCGCTCGCGCCTACTGGAGGAAGGCGGACTTGCCGTATGGCCGCATCAGCGTGCCCGACGCCAACGTGCGGGCGATGATCGACTCGTCCATCCGCAACATCTACCAGGCCCGCGAGATCAAGGACGGGCTGCCCGCGTTCCAGGTGGGGCCGACGTGCTATCGCGGCCTGTGGATCGTCGACGGAGCGTTCCTGCTCGAAGCGGTGACCATGCTGAATCGTTCGGCCGAGACGCGGGCCGGCGTGCAGTACATGCTCAACCACCAGAACGCGGACGGCTCGTTCGAGCTGTTGACGCAATACTGGAAGGAAACGGGCATCGTCCTGTGGGTGATCGACCGGCACGAGCAGTTGACCGGCGATACGGCCTGGCTGCGGGAGACCTGGCCGCGGGTCGAGCGGGCAGTCCAGTCCATCCAGTCGCTCCGTCGCAAGGCCTCGCAGGACCCAGCCGCCCCCTACGCCGGACTGGTGCCGCCCGGGTTCCCCGACGGCGGGCTGGGCGGGCCCATCGCCGAGTATACGAACGTCTATTGGCTGCTCGTCGGCCTCGAATCGGCGGTTGCGATCGCGGCCCGCACCGGTCATACCGACCAGGCGGCCGCGTGGCAGCGCGAGTATGACGACATGTGGAGGGCGTTTCGCAAGGCGGCCGAGCGCGACCTCGCGGCGGATGCGTTCGGCAACAAGATGCTGCCCGTACCCATGCAGCGGCCGCTCGACAGGGCCCCACACAAGGCGCTGTGGGCGTTCTGCCACGCCATTCACCCCGGCGAGCTGTTCGCCCCCGACGACCCGATCATGCTCGGCACTTTGGCATCGCTGACCGACAACGAGTGCGAGGGGCTCGTCAAGGGCACGGGTTGGCTGGATACCGGCATCTGGAACTATTTCGGCGGGTTTTACGGCCATGCGTTTGCCTGGCTGGGGCAGGGGGACAAGGCCGCCCAGGTGCTGTACGCCTTCGGCAACCATGCCTCGCCGCTGCTGGCCTGGCGGGAGGAGCAGTCGCCGGTCGGCCAGGGCGGCGAAATCTGCGGGGACATGCCGCACAACTGGGCGAGCGCCGAGTTCATCCGGCTCAGCCTGCACCTGCTGGTGTTCGAGCGGGGCGACGAACTGCACCTGTTGGAGGGGCTCCCGCCGACGTGGCTGACGCCCGGAGCGAAGACCACCGTGGAGGACGTTCTGACGCGGTTCGGGCCGTTCTCGATGATGCTGCGGGTGTCTGATGACGGACAAACGGCGGACCTGGAGATCCGACCGCCGGCACGCAGACCGCCCGCTCGCCTTGTCCTACACACCCGCGACTGGGCGGAGGCCGTGATGCTGGACGGCCGCGCGCTGGTCGACGGCCGCGACCTGAGCCCGACCCAACGCTCGACCATCCGGATCACCATCCGCCTGCCGGGTCATCAGTCTCCCTGACCGAGCGATCGCGCGATCACCAACCGGGCGCGTGCGCTTCGTGCTGGTTTACTCGCATCGTGTCGAACGATTCAGTTGGTGTTCCGACTTACTCCGCGCCGGAACTGGCGGCTCTGGCGGGCGGCTCGCCGGGCCGGGTGTCGGCGGAAGAATCGTCGGCCGAGGTCTTTTTCGGAACCTCCGGCGTCTTCACCTTCAACGGCATCGCGGTGGCCATGTAGTAGACGTTCGGTGTCTTGACGTCGGCGAAGTTGCGATCGACGTGCTTGAGGAGGGGTTCGAGCAGGCTCGCGGCGGCGGGCTGCGTCGAGGCCCGCAGGCGGTCGATCCACTGCTCCACGATGCGCCGCTGCACCAGCCCCACCAGCCGTCTGGCGTTGTTGCGTTCCTGATTCTGATTATCCATCCAGGTCCTGAGCGTGGCGTCCACACGCGACAGGAGGGTGGTGGCGGCCGCCGACTCACCCGCCTCGGCGATCAGGCGGCATCGCAGCAGACGGCTCATGAGGTCGTAGGGCATGTGCTCGGGCTTGGCCAGGACGGCGGGCAGGGCCTCGAGGGCCCGCTCGGGGTTGCCGCCCTCGTTGAGCGCGAACGCCTGCCACAGCAGGGCGGCGGCGGCGGTGTCGGCGTCGCTCGATTCGCGGGCGACGGCCAGCCCGCGGCCGGCCTTGCGCCACTTTTCCTTCGCGGCTGCATCGCTCGGCTCCAGGTCGGCTTCGTGCAGCACGGCCGCGAACGCCGCGATCGTGTCGGCCGACTGCAACAGGTCGCGCCGCTGCTGCTTCGTGTCGGCCTGCTCGGGTCCGGTGGATGGCGCACGCTCAAGGATCGCTCTCGCGTGGTCAACCTGCTCCTCGGCGGCACGGGCCGCCTTTGCGATCGAACGGCGATCGGTGGCGGTCTCCAGCTTGAGCAGCCACCGCGTGGCGGGTCGGGCGGTCGGGACCGCGACCCACCAGTTCGCCAGCGCCAGGTGTGCCCGCGCCTTGGCGAGGCCGTCGCGCGCTTCGTCCAGGCGGGCCTCCAGCGAGCGGCGGTCGGCGTCGTTTTGCTTCTGAAGGTCGCCGGGGTCGGCCAGCACCCGCTCCCAGTCGATCGCCCCCGACGCTCGCTCGTCGTTGGCCGCTCGCACCTCGGTTGCAAGCGCCGCCAGCAGCAGCCCCAGCCCGATCCATGCCGTGGTTCTCGTCGTACCGAGCATCATAGACTGCGTAGGTTATCACAATCGTGCGAGCCTGCCAGCGTTTGACGGTGGCGCGGGTGGAAAATACACTCGGCAGCGACGGAGCAGGGCATGGGCGCGGAATCGACCCTGGTTGCGGCGGTAAGGTCGGGTGGTCCGGTCAGCCGGCTGGTACGCTCCAGCGCATTCGCCTGGATGCTGTCGGTCGCGCTGCATGGGGCGCTGTTCCTGGTGTTCTACCAGTTGGGCTTCGGCAAGGCCGCGTCCGTCCGCCGCCTCATCATCCCCGAGGCGCGGCTGGCCGTCGGCCCGGCCCCGGTGCTGCCCCGGCCCGATGCCCCGGTGAAGTTCGCCTCGGAAGACCCCGGCGCGGCGGCGCGGGCGGCGACCCGGACGCCGCGGCTGGACGAACTGCCCATCGTCAGCGTCGAGTCGCGCGGCCCGGGTGCCGCCGGCGTCGTGGTTTCGGGACCGCCGCTGTTGGCCCTGCCCGGCGTGGACGCAGCGGGCACCGGTACCGCGCTGGGTTCCGCCGGCGCGGGTGGAGGGCCGGCGGCCTTCGGGCCGGTCAGCCGGTTCTTCGGCCAGGCGGGCAACGCTTACAAGGTGGTCTACGTGGTGGACGTGTCGGCCTCGCTGATGTACTACACCGACGACATCATCCGCGAGATGCAGGACTCGATTCGCGATTTGCTGCCGACGCAGGAGTTCCACATGGTCCTGGCCATGCCCCGCGAGATTCGCGAGTTCGAGCCGCGCCGGCTCGTGCCCGCCAACGCCCGCTACAAGGGGATGGCCTACGACTTCATGCGGGTGATTGCCGGCGTGCCCAAGCCCGGCAAGGCCGATCCGATCGAGGCCATGCGGCGGGCGTTCGCGGCCCGGCCTGAGTTGATCTACTTCCTGACCGACGGCGACTACCCGGACGTGGAGTCCGACCTGGAATCGACGCTTAAGGAACTGAACCGCGCCGGCGACGTGAAGATCACCGTGATCGGGTTCGATCCGTCCCCCGCCCCCCGCGCCCTCCTGGAGCGCATCGCCAGAACGAACGGGGGGCACTGCCGGTTCGTGGAGCCTAAATGAACGTCTGGCCGCACGGACATCGTGACACGCTTGCCACTGGATGGCGTCGGGTGTGCCTGCTTGCAGCGGTGCTGGCCGCCGCCGCGCGGGGCGACGTTATCGCGGTCAAGGGTCAGCCGCCGCTGGTCAACACGCGGATCGTGCGGCTGCACGAGGGCAGGCTGGTCTGCGTGACCGACCCGGGCGGCGAGCAGGCCTTTCCGCTCGACCAGGTGGACTACATGCAGGTCACGGGTTGGCAAATGTTCGATCTGGCCGAGAGGCAGCGGCGGACGGGCGATTGGCATCGGGCCGCTGGCAGCTATGAGAAGGCGCTGGCGGAGTTGGAGGTGGGCGCCGAGCCATCCAGTGCGACGGACCCCGCGCCGCCGGCTGTCGTCGCCTCCGACGACCCGCTCGACCGGCTGCTGCTGGTGAAATGTCGGCTGATCCAGGCCTGCGACGCCCAAGGCCGGTTCGAGCGGGCGGTGGAGCTGTACCTCGACGTCATCGAGCGGATGCCGGCGGTCGTCGAGACGCTGCGTCCGCGACGCTTCCCGGAGACCGGCCTCGCCTGGATCGACACCGCCGGGCGGCAGGTGGACGCCGTCATCGCCCGCCGCGGCGCCGACGACGTCGCCGCGTCGCTGCGCCGTTGGCGGGCCACCTGGCCCAAACCGGCGGCGTCGGCCCCGGAATCCACCAGCGTGGCGCCTATGGTAGCCGACGTCGATCCGAGGCTGCGGGCCGCGGTGGCCGAGGTCGCGGGCCTGGTCCAGTCCGGTCGCGCGAACGAGGCATTGTCACGTATCGATGGGCTGCACGACCAAGTCCGCGGCACACCGCGGGCGGACGTGTTCTACTGGCAGGGACGCGCTGTGCAGTTGAAGATTCCACCGGCCGCGGCCACGCGACCGGCGGAGGGCGGGGCGGGGCAGGTGCTCGGGGTCATGGACCGGCAGGATGCCGGTCCCACACAAGCAGACCGGCAAGCTGCCGGTCCCACAAATGTCGATCCCACACTGGCCCGGGCGGGGCTGGCCTACTTGCGGGTGGCGGTCCATTTCCCCGGACACCCGCTGGCGCCGGAGTGCCTGTACCGCGCCGGTGAGTTGTGTCGGCAGGCGGGGCGAACCGAGCAGGCGAAGTCGCTGTGGGCGGAACTCATCGCCACGTACCCGCAAACGCGGGGCCCCGACGGCACGGTGTGGGCCGACCGCGCGCGGGAGGAGCTGAAATGATGAACGTTGCCTTGGGTGCGATTTCATGGATGGGCCGCGGCGGGCTGGTCCTGGCCGCCGAGGACCTGCGCGGGCCGTCGGTGTTCCAGCACTTCGTCGTCGCGGGCGGCTGGATCACCTGGTGCCTGCTGATCCCACTGTCGATGGCCACCGTGGCCCTGACGATTCAGTACCTGATCACCATCCGCCGTGCGACTCAGATGCCGATCTCGCTGGCCAAGGCCCTGGTCGCCGCCGCCAGACAGGGTCAGCGGCGAAACATTCTCGAGACCACGCGCGATAGCGACACCATGCTCGGCCAGGCTGCCTACGCCGCTGCTCTGCACACCGCCGACGGCATGGACGCCGCCATGGCCGGCGTCGATGAAGCGGTCGAGGACCGGGTCGGCCGCCTCATGCGGCGGGTCGAGTACCTCAGCGTCATCGGCAACGTCAGCCCCATGATCGGCCTGCTGGGCACGGTCGTGGGCATGATCCAGGCCTTCAACCGCATCTACACCGCCGGCGGCGGCGTGCCCGAGACCAGCAAGCTGGTCGGCGACATCGCCATTGCCCTGGTCAACACGTTCTGGGGACTGGCGATCGCAATCCCGGCCCTGACGATGTATGCGTTTTTCCGCAACCGGGTGGACGCCTTCGCGTCGGATTGCATCCGGCTCTCCGGCGGGCTGGCAGCGTCGCTGGTCGACGCCGAACGGACAGCGGGCGCCGCGCCCGCCACCGCACGCACCTGATGACCCAACGTTTGCCCTGGGATTCCACTGCTTATGGCAGACGCTCGCAGACAACGCGGTCCCGCCGGCTGGCACTTCAACATGACGCCGCTGATCGACGTCACGTTTTTGCTGCTGACCTATTTCATGCTGGCCAGCCACTACGCCTCGGCCGAGAAGCCGGACATCGCCCTGCCCCGTCCGCACGAAAGCCAGGCCCAGGACCGCCCCTTGCAGGAGAAGATCTACGTCAACGTGCTGTACTACGGGCCGCGCAGCGAGCCGACGCTGATGCTGGGACCGGTGCGGATGGAGTCGCTCGATGAGTTGAGGGCCCGGCTCACCGTCGTCGGCCGCGCGGACCCGCAGACCCAGGTGGTGCTCCGGGCCGATCGTAACGTACGTTACGGCGAGGTCCGCCAGGTGATGGAGGCCGTCGCCGCCGCCAATCTGCCCCGCTTGCAGGTGGTGGCGGAGCTGGAGCCGCGTCCATGAACGCCCACGACGAATGGCAAGCGCTGCTGCCGCCCGAACCCGCCGGGCCGGACGATCGGGCCGGCGCCTCGGCGTGCCGACGCCGCATCAGCTTTCGTCGCCGGCAGCGCAAGATTCCCTACGTAATCACCCTGAACCTGACGGCGATGATCGACACCATCTTCAACCTGCTCTTTTTGTTCATCATCATCAGCCGGTTCGGAGCCATCGAGGGGATGTTGCCGGCCAGGTTGCCGGCCCGGGTGGCCCAGGCCGCCGCGCTGCCCGCCGCCGAGCTGCCGCGGGTGCCCATCCGCATCCGCCTGATCCCGGATGCCGCGAATCCGGCCGGCTGCCGGGCCACCATCGATCGCTTCAATGAAACGCCGGTCGAGCTGAAGGCCCTGCCCGCCGCCCTGCGGCGCATCCGCGACGCGGGTGTGGGTTTCGACCGGGCGACGCCCGTGCACCTGCTGGCCCGCGACGATGTCGCCTGGGACCACGTGGTCAACGCCTACAACGCGGCCATGGCCGCCGAGTTCGGGAAGATCTATTTTGCCGGGTCGTCGTGAACCATGATGCCTGTACGTCCGAGCCGTTGTTCAGCCTGCCTGCTGGTGCCGTTGGCGTTCGCGCTTCCGGGCCCGGTCGCCGCGCCGCCCGGACCAACCACGCAGCCGTTGCCCGACGTCGTCGACGACGTGGTGTTGTTCGAGACCCTGCGGCGACACGGGCTCGATGATTGGCTCCAGCAGTATCTGGCCGACGTCCCGCCCGCGGACAAAATCGGCGTCGCCCTGGCCGAGCGACAACGCCTGTTGACTCGGGCCGCAGCGCCTGGCCGCTCCGCCGAGCAGGCCCGGGCCGATGTCGTCGAGGCTGGTCGACTCCTCACCGATCTGATCGCCGGGCACCCCGACGATCCCCGCAGCCTCCGCTGGCAGCTCGAGTTGGCCCGCGACTACCTCGAACGACAGTGTCCGTCGGCTTTCGAGAACTTGTTGATGTACGAACTGCCCGGCCGGGATACGGCCATCGCGCGGGACTTGGCGAGCCGGACCATCGAGACGCTGCGCGAGCTGCGGCGTCGGATTGCCGACACCTGGAAGTCCGTAGAGGACCTGGACGAGTTCACCCTCACCGCCGTGCGCGGCTCTGGTTCGTTGTCCATGCTCGAATCGCTTGACGCTACCTCCGCGATGCTGATGACCTGGGCGAAACTGTACCGGGCAGCCAGCGCCGGTGCCGACACGGATGACGGGCAACGAGTTGCCGCGTTCGCCGAGGTCCTCGCCGACGTGACGAAGTCCGGCTGGCTGGACCTGCCGCCCGGCCGCGAACCCGAGCAGGCGGGGGCATCCCTCATCGCCGCCGTCGCCGAGCGTCAGACCGGCCAATACGACCAGGCCGAAGGACGGGCCCGCCAGGTCATCGCACTGCTGGGTCGGATCACCGACCGCGCCGTTCGACAACGATTGCGGCAACTGGCCTTGCTCGCCGTCCTCGAGCAGATTCGGGCCGGCCGCGACGCCGGCCGGTACGACGCCGCCCTGCAGGGGATCGAGCCGGCCCGTCAGTGGTTCCTCAAGAATCGGCCGGATGAGCCGGCCCCGTTGGTGGCGATGGCCCTGCTCGAGGCCAGCATCCTCTCGCGCCGTCAGCAGTCCGTCTCCCAGCGGTCGGTCCCTTCGCGGCGGCCCGCCGCTTGGCCCGCCGCTTGGCTGCGGTCGTCGGAATGCCTCGACGCGATGCAGCGCTTGTGCAGCCTGTCATCGGCCCACCGCGACCTGCTGTACGCGGTTCTCGCGGCGTCACTGGGGTCGGTTCCGTTCGCCGATGATGTCCCGCCCTTCGGCCTGCAACTGCTGGTCGGAGCGGCGGTCGCCGACGCCGATTTCAACTCCACCGCGGACGCCTCCATTGCCGCCGGCCGGCTGCGCGACACCATCACTGCCGCTCGCCGGCCGATCGCCGCGGCGACGACCCAGGGCCACGCGCCACTGGCGGGTGAGATGCGCTACCTGCTCGGCCGGGCTCTCGCCGAGCAGGACAACCGGCTCGATGCGGTGCAGGTCCTCGCCGACCTTGTCGAGCAGTTCCCCGCGCATGATCGCGGCGACGCCGCGGCCCGCCGGGCGGTGGGCCTGGCCACGGAAGAACTGCGTCGATCGGGTCCCGGCGGTTCACCGGCGTCGCGGGCGGCATTCGTACGGGCGGCTCGAATCCTGCGTCAGCGCCTGCCCGCCGATCCGAGCGCAGCGGAGTTGACCTATGCCGTCGCCGTCGCCCTTGAGAACGACGCCCGCTACGAGGATGCCGCTGCCGAGTACGCGAGCGTGCCCGCCGGCCACCCACGCTCGCCTGACGCCGCACTCGGCCGGCTCCGCTCCTGGCGACAGGCGCTCGATCAGGCGTCGGCCGATCGGCCACTGGACGCCACCGGTCTGGCCGGCCTGGCGGATCAGGCCAAGGCTGCCATCCGAGAGGTGCAGCGAACCGCGGTCACGCGCCCCGCACCCGGCGAGGCCGGCACCACTGGCCGCGGTCCCGATTGCGGCGAAGGTTCGCTGATCCTGGCCATCGCCGAACTGCTGAATCACCCGGCAGTGGGTGGGGCGGACGAAGCAGCTCGGCTGATGCGGGACTTCGATGCCCGCTTCGCTACGTGTCACGACCTGCTGGGGCCGGCTTTGCGGCAGCGGATTCTCGCCCTCAGACAACTGAGGAAATTGCAGGAAGCCCGCGGTATGGTGGACCGCTATCTCGCCGCCGATCCCGAGAACGCCGGCACGGTCATGGCCGGTCTGCTCCAGGCGATGCACGACGAGACCCAGGCCGCGTTGCGGCGCGGCGACGCCGCCGCCGGCACCGTCGCCGCCGAGGCGGTCCAGTTGGGCCAATCGTTGATCGATTGGGCGGCGGCCCGGCCCGGCGGAATGACGCCTCTGAAC
>JACQVT010000818.1 GCA_016209665.1 Planctomycetota bacterium
CGAAGATAGAAGTGAGAAAACAAAACGAATCCCGCCTCGATTTCTCACTTCGTACCTCTCACTTCGTACCTCTCACTTCGTACTTCTCACTTCTTCGGCAGCTTCGCTGTCACCTCGTCCTCATCGTCCACAATCGCCATCACCCACCACCGTGCGGGCGACTGTTCGTCGTGGACCATCTCCCGGGCGAACTTGCCGTCGTTGCTCATGACCACCAGGTCGCCGGCCCGCGTCCCCATCTCGTCCAGGGCCAGCACCGGATCGAGCGATGCCGCCCCGATCGGCTCGACGACCATCAGCCGCGTGCCCCGCAGGCTGCGGTGCTTGTGAGTGGAGATCGCCTTGCCAACAACGCGGCCGAGAACCATGTGAGACCCTTCGGTTCGCGAGGTGAGAAGTGAGAAGTGAGAAAGTCTCACTGTCCTCGCTTGCTCGCTCCACTTCGCAAGCGTTTCTGCATTGTGGTCAGAATCGCGACCAACTCGTCCCATTCCGCTTGAAGACCGGTCAACCTTCTGGACGGCAGAAGACCATTCTTCTCGACCCGACGCATTCAGTAGAGCGTTTCCCTCGCCTCGCGGAGGGCCAAGCTCACCTTGTGTATGTAATCGGCCCGGCTGAGCGTTGCTTGCGCCTCCTCTAAGTTGGCCCCAACACTCGCCGAACTACGAATCACCTGCCGTCCGATCTCCTGTCCTGCCAGGTTCCGCGGCAATGCCAAGGCCATCTGAATCGTCCGATCCACGGCCGATTCCACGCGTTTCAACAACTCCTCGCCCACGTATCCCATACCGACGCCCGCTTGGGGAAGCCTTTCTCACTTCTCACTTCTCACCCGCCGTGGCGGGGTCTCACTTCGCATCGTTAGACGATGCGCAGGCTCTCCACCATCACGCACCTCCTGTGCCTCGTGTACGTCAGCGGACTCGTGATGCCTTCGCCCGTGGGCGAGGCGATGCTGTAGCTGCCGTAGCCCTCGCCGCCGGCGCCCAGGCCCGTCATGCAATGGCCGTTCTTGATGAAGATGGTCGTGTTGACCGCCTTGCCCATCTTCGTCATGTTCTCGACGTTCCTCGACCAGATCATGGCCGTGTGGCCGAACCCGTGCTCGAACTTGACCGCCATCGCGATCGCCTCGTCCACGCAGCGGCATCGCACCACCGGCAGGAGCGGCATCATCTGCTCGCACGGCAGCCAAGGGTTGTTGGCGTCCACCTCGCCGTACAGAATCTGCGTGCCCGCCGGGATGGATACATTGATCGCCCGGGCCAGCACCTGCGGATCGCGGCCCACGAAATCCTTGTCCGGCAGCCAGTGGCCCGACTTCTCGTCCTTGTGCAGGCAGGCCTTCGTGAGGGCGTCGATCTGGTGGGCGTTCAGGCGATACCCGCCGTGCCGGCCGAAGGCCTCGAGCAGCTTGTCGGCCACGCTCGCGACGACGAACACTTCCTTCTCGCCGATGCACAGCACGTTGTTGTCGAACGCGCAGCCGTAGATGATGCCCGGGGCGGCCTTCTCGATGTCGGCCGTCTCATCGACCACCACCGGCGGGTTGCCCGGGCCGGCGACGATCGCCTTCTTGTTGCTGGCCATTGCCGCCGCCACCACCCCCGGCCCGCCCGTCACGCACAACACCTTGACGTCCGGGTGCTGGAAAATCTCGTTGGCGCTCTCGATCGTCGGCTGCTCGATGATGCACACGAGGTTGTCGAGTCCCGTCTCCTCGCGGATCATCCGGTTGAACCGCTGGGTGGCCAGCACCGCCGACCTGGCCCCCGAGGGGTGCGGGTTGACCACCAGCGTGTTGCCGGCGGCGATCATCATGATGGCGTTGCAGGCCAGCGTCGGAATCGAGTGCGTCACCGGCGTGATGACGCCCAGCACGCCGTACGGCGCGTGCTCGACCAGCGTAATGCCGTAGTCGCCGCTGAACGCCTCGGTCGCCAGCATCTCCACGCCGGGGATGCTGCGGCCCACGCCGACGAGCTTGGCGATCTTGTGGTCGAGCCGGCCGATCTTGGTCTCCTCCAGCTCGAACCGGGCCATCTCCTCGGCCTGGCCGATCACGATGTCGCGGATGCACTGGATCGCCTTGGCCCGGGTCTCGATCTTGGCCCCCGCCAACTGCTGGAACGCCGCCTTGGCCGCCGCCACCGCGTCACCGACGTTCTGAAACACGCCGTCGACGCCGCCGCTGGGCACCGGCGCCGCAGGCCTGACACTGCCCGCGTGCGCCGAGCCATTACCCTGCAGGCGGCTCAGCACCTCGTTCACCACGTCTCGGATCAGTGTCTCGTTGATTGCGCTCATCTTATCTGCTCCATCCGGCTCGCGGCGTTCGCACCTCGTCTCGCTATCCTGTTCGCGTCTTCCCCCCTCGCGGCTTCGCGCATCCCTTCGGGATTGCGGCTAAACGGGGGTCTGCCGGCTCCTTCGCTGAACCAAACGCGTGTCGCTTGCCTCTTCGCGGGTTCAGTTTTCCTTCTTGTACAGTTCGTTCCCGCCCGCCTGGATCGCGTCGATGATCCCGACCACGACGGCGTCCGTCGGGACGTTCGACGTCATCTCGGTCAACCGGGCCGACGAACCCTGGGTGACGATCACCAGTTCGCCCTCGCCTGCGCCCACGGCATCCACGGCCACGGCGACGCGGCCCGCGCTCTGCAGCGTGCCCGGCTCGCCCCTGACGGTCATCGCCTCGACCAGCAGCAGCTTCTTGCCCGTCACGGTCGCGATCTTCTGCGTCGCCACCACGGTCCCGGTTACCTTGCCGATAAACATGACTGCGCCTCCAACGAGCCGGGGGTTCCAGCGCTGTGTGTCATACGAGCCGCGGGGTTCATCCCCGCGCACGCCCTGGACACGCGGAGAACCGAGAATGGCAGACGACCCCACGATCCCGACCGGGGTGTCTCAATTCTCCATTCTCAATTCTCCACTCATTTGTTCGGCAGTATGCCGGCCACCTCGTTGTGCGGGCGGGCGATCACGTCCACGCTGACCACCTCGCCGACCTTGGCCGCCGCCGCCGCCCCGGCGTCCACCGCCGCCTTGACCGCGGCCACGTCGCCGGTCAGCACGACGGTCACCAGGCCCGACCCGACCTGCTTCCAGCCTTTGTACTCGACGTTGGCGGCCTTCAAGGC
>JACQVT010000730.1 GCA_016209665.1 Planctomycetota bacterium
GTACCATGGCTGATCGCTGCCCTGCCTGCGACGCCGTTGTCCTCGGTAACGAGGTCTATTGCCGGCAGTGTGCCAGCCCGCTGATGAGCCACCTGCCGCCGACCAGTCGCCGACTGCGCTGGATGGTTCACGCCCGGCGGTTCGTGCTCATCAATTCCATCCTCAGCCTTGTGCCGACCATGCTGATGTGCGCTCCGCGCAGCGCGCTCGTGGGCGGGCCCATCCTGATCGTGCTGGGTCTGGCGGTGGTGTGGGTGGGTCGTCGGGCCACGTATCCGGCCGCGACGAAGCTCGGCTCGATCCAGGCCGCCGTCGCCCTCGTCTGGATGCCGCTCGTCTGGTCGCTGCAGAGCGCGAGGCAGCTCGTCGTCTTTACCTTCCCCCTGGTCCTCATCGCCGTGATTGCCCTTTACGTCGCCAGTCTGTGGGTCTGGCACAACCACCCCGCCCGCAACCTGCGTTTCCAGTGCGACCACTGCGGCTACTTGCTCAGCGGCCTACCCCTGCCCCGCTGCCCCGAGTGCGGCCAGCCCTTCGACCCGGCGCGGATGAATTGATGGGTTGCCCGTCCGCGCAACGGTAGCGTCCGGCGCCCTCGCCGGACGTCCGGTGGCGAAGGCCTCCGGCGGCGGCGCCGGCCGCGACCAGCTCACACGTTGTGTTCAATCCGGCCCGTGGCCATCCCCCGGGCCCGGGAATGCGGGAACCAGGTATGCATAACTCATTCTACCGCAATTAGTTATATCTGACGATGATGATAAGATCAGACGACTGATCTTGTCCAGGGGGATGGCACCAACCGTGTCCACAAACTCAACCGGGCCTCGGTGTCACTGTCCCAGCCGGCGCGAGATCTCGTGCAGCATGCCCGCTGGCACGACGATCACCGTCGCCCGCGTGGGCATCGCCAGCTCGTGGATGAGCCGGCGGCCGTCGAACCGGTAGACCTCGGACTTGCTTTCGTCGCGGTAGTATTCGCCGGCGACGAGTCGGCTGTCGCGCAGACGCGAGTACGCCCGGGTGATCCGCGTGTACAGGTTTGACACCGCGTAGCCCCGGGGGTCCTCCCAGCCGTGGCAGTCCTCGATGGCCGTCTCCTCGATGAAGTTGTTCCAGTCGGCCAGGGCCACCACCTGCGGCCGAGCCTTGAGCACTCGCAGCCACATGCGGACGTACAGCTCGCCGCCCTCCCGCGCCGTCTCCTGCGGGTCCGACAGGTGCTTGGGCAGGTTGTAGGCGTAGCGATGGCCGGGCATGATGCTCATGCACTCATCGAGGATCGGGACCGGATCGTAGGCCCCCCAGCCCCACGTCTGCCGTCGGCCGATCGAGGCCGTGTTGTCGCAGTTGTACACCCACCGCACCGTGAACCGCGGGTCGTCGAAATCGCCGGGGCCGTAGTTCTTGTCGGTGTCGACGAGCAGCAGCGGCTTGCCCGCGAACTGATAGTAGCTCGGCCGACCCGCCCATTGCTCGGCGTAGTAGTCGGCCGCCCGTTTCTGGGCCGCGGCCCCGCCGTCGCGCATCTCGCCGCCGCCGCCGATGCAGATCGGCACGCGGGCGTCGGCCGGCTGGCGGTCCATGAAATCGAACCATGCCCGGATGTTGTCGTTGATCCGCCCGGCGTCGTTGCCGCAGCCGTTCGTGTCGTCCATGATGAGAAAGTCGATCCCCAGGTCGCGGAACTGCGCGTAGTGAGCGGCGATCACCTCCGGCTCGCCCGCCCCGTACCGGCCCAGCGTGGGGAATCGGTTGCACCGGTCCCAGTGGTGGAACCGATCGTCTCGCGTCCACCACACCGTGTACCACAACCCGATCGCCGGCCGCCGCAACTCCCCCGCCGGCCGGCTCGCTGCCGTCTTCGCGAACGACACAGGACCAGCGATCCCTGCCGCAGCCAGCACCGTCACCCACCATAACTCGCGCCGTGTCATATCGACCCTCCTTCCGCGGGTGAGATTCCTCACTGACCCCATCGCGCCGTCAGATTCCCCGAAGCTCCCTGCGCGGGGATAAAC
>JACQVT010000723.1 GCA_016209665.1 Planctomycetota bacterium
AGCGGCGGCAGAGGCACCGCCATTCAGCGGCCGCTGAATCGAGCGCGAGGTTCGCGGTCTGGGTTTAAGTCGTTGCGGCTACGCGGATTAGGGGGCATGCCGACTCCCAGCGCGGTGTTTGCTCACAGCCGCAGAGGCAACGGGGCGCAAATTCAAGGGGGTTGGGATGCTTTCCGGCCCGGGCGGGTTAGAATTGGAATGACAGGGATGTTGGCGAGGGCGGCGGGTTGGAAACGGCGGGCTCAGCCTTGTTGTCGGTTTTTGCGGCTTCCCTGTTGACAAAATGGGGTCGGTTGTGTAAATGTGTTGGGTGCGGAACGGTTGCGGTTGGGACGGGTTTGCCCTTCAGGAGGGGGAATCCATGATGACGAATCTGGTCCGGGTGGCAGGCGTATTGGTGCTGGGGGCTGCGGTGCCGGCGGCGATCGCGGAGCGTTGTATCGGCCCCAAGGACAACAGCGACATGGCCCTCAATGCCGGGGTGCCGCCGATCTCGGCGGCGGACCTCACCTGGTGTGACGATTTCGACAGTTACTGCGAGGCCAACTGCGGGGATGAATGCAACCCTGCGTGGCCGCCGCACAGCGTCTGGCCGGGTTATCCGCCGGTGCCGGACAACTGGTGCGACCCCGCGGGCCTGGATCCGGGGGGCGGCGCGAACGATTCGTCGGAGTTCTATTATCGGCGGAGCTATCATTGGCCGCGGCCGGGCGGCATCACCGGGGGAGCCTGGGCCAGCTCGGCGCCGGGCAAGTGGCCCTCACGATGGGAAGGGTGGGACGGCAATCCGGGTTGGATGACCGAGGCGTACTCGCTTCAGTACCAGGGCGGCGGCAACAGCAACCAGTACCACACGTTCAGCCTGGACGCCGCGGCGAACCAGAAGTTCCCGGGCTCAGACGGCCTCGTCGGCACGGACGATAATCCGCTTACCCTTCGGTACTGGGCAACGCCGGGCGGAAGGAATGTTGAGGATCCCAAAGGTTACGTCGAGTCGCCGCCGAACCTGCCGTTCTACGTCGAGCTTCGGCTGGACAACGATCAGGCTCCGACCAACTGGATCACCGCCGGCCAACTGACGAACCCAACCGTGCATGATGAGTGCGTCAACCAGCAGGTGACCTTCTTTCCGGTGGTCTGTCAGCAGCGGATCCCGCCAGCGGGCTGCCCGCCGCTGTCGACGCAGGTTCACGCGAGCCTGGCCTTCGGGTGGCTGGCCCAGTTGGACGCGAACCCCTGCAACGTGGACACGGGCCGCAAGCCGACTCAGTATCACGCGGCGGTGTTTGACGGCCTCAAATGGCATCCCCTCCTGGCCAGCCAGTTTCCCGGGCAAGTCGACAAGTTCAACTGGGACTCGCTGCAGGCGTACTTCGAGATGAAGGTCAAGAGCACGACGATGGAGATCAAGCTGATCGCCTACGCCCATCGTCCGACGAGCAGCGACCCGCTGGTGCTCGTGACCAGCACGGCGACAGTGCCGAGGGAGTACCTGGGCTCGTTCAACAAGATTTCGACCGGAGCCGCTCCCGGTTGCCAGCTCGATCCGAACACGGGTGGGTGCCTGACGGCCGGCGAGTACACGCCCTGGCGGTACATGACGGGTAATTCGGGCCGAGGTTGGAGTACCGTGTACGTCGACCGGATCGCCCTGGTGGACGGACTGGGGAACGTGGGCGCCTGCTGCCTGCCGGACGGCGGCTGCACCACGACGAACCCCGCCGCCTGCGCGTCGGCCGGGGGGACATTCCTCGGCGGGGAGTGCGGCGACGGCTCGGTCTGCCAGGGGGCCTGCTGCCAGCCGGCGGGCGTGTGCACGCAGACGTTCGCGGACGCGTGCCCGGGCAATTTCCGCGGCATGGGTACGAGCTGCGCGACGCCGAGCATCTGCCCCTGCCCGACGCCGTTCGCGGACCATGATATGGACGGCGACGTGGACATGAACGATTTCGCCGGCCTGCAGCGATGCCTGACCACCGGCGGCGGGAGCATCCTGCCGGGCTGCGAATGCTTCGACCAGAACGACAGCGGAGCGATCGACAACACGGACATCGAGAAGTTCGTGCTGTGCGGCACGGGTGAGAACGTGCCTTGGACGCCGACGGAGGACTGCCCGTCGTGATGGGCGGGGGGTCCTGAGCGGAGATTGTGACCCATACTATTTGTCGTTCGCGCCTCCTCGACACCAGGAGTTGGAGAGGGGCATTGCCGCGTGACTATTCTGGGAGGGATCAGCGATGAAACAATGGAAAAAAGCAGCGGTAGTCGTAGCCGTTTTCGCCATGTGTGGGGCGGCGACGGCGGCGACCATCCGCGACGGCGGCGACCCGGACAAGGGTCGCGTCCTCTGGGCGGACCCCTTCGACTGGTACACGCAGTGGAACTACGACAACGCTTCGTTCTGGACCGGCGGGCCGACTCCGGCCGGCGCCGCCAACGCCGAGGGGGCGACGTTCGGAACCAAGGAGCCGACGCCCGCCTGTGCCGACAACTGCCTGCCGGCGTTCGGCCAGATCCAGACCGTGCCCAGCAAGCACGAGATGGCCCGGGCCCAATGGATCACGGGTCGGTTTATCGGGGATGACTGCGGCCCGATCACCAGTCCCGGCGGCGTCGCGGCCGCCACGGGAGCGTTTGACGTCCTTTACGGCGGGGGCAACGCCCGATGCGGCGCGGCCACCCCGATCTGCTACGGTCAAGGGCAGACGGCCACCACACTCATGATGCTGGCTCGGGCCAGCTACACCTGGGGAACGGGCGGATCGTACGACGCGATCACGCAGTTCACGAACGATCTGACGCCGCGGATCCAGACCATCGCCGCCAACAAGGAGCTGGGCACGAAGAACGCGGTGAACGGCAGCGATGCCGACCCGCTGGTAGTGACGTTCGAGCTGCGGGCCGGGGCCGTCGGCAACAACCACGGCATCTTCGACATATCCTACGTGGAACTCAGCCTGGGGGACGAGACGGCCCCCATGGATTACATCTGGCGCGGCGACCCCACGAAGACTTATCCCGATCCGGACGGCTGTCCGCAGGGACCCTATCCCGTACTTTGCCAGCAGGCCCGCGAGATCAACGAGGACGTGAGCGAGGACGGCAGCGACCTGGTGTACTTGAACAACAACTGTCCGAACCTGGTGCCGGAGAGCACGAAGGTCTGGGCGAGCTTCGCCTTCGGATTCAACGCGCTGCTCGACAAGGATCCGTGCGGTGTCCTGGAGCAGGGGGTTGACGCTCACAAGCCGACGAAGAACCATTGGGCTGTCTTCGACGTCAGCAAGTGGCGCGAAATCCGCGCCGCCCGATATACCGGCCTGGATGAGGCTCAGCCCGGCTGGCCCAGGGACGAGCACATGAACGTCGGCGGCGGGCCGTGCGGGGATTTCGGCATCGCGGCGGGCATCAACGTGGTATACATGAAGATCATCACGGACTACGTGCTGATCTACGTGAAGAATACCGCCGTGACGCCCAACCAGCACTGGGGGGCGGCGATCCCGCGTATCTACAAGGGGCCGTTCAACAAGATCCGCTGGGGCGGCGGCAAGGGCTGCGAACTCTGGCGCGACCCGGACGATCCCGACAAGTACGAGTGCAAGCCGGAGGGTACGCCGTTCCAGTGCCTGACCTACTCGCAAGCCTCACCCGCACCCGTCGGGTACCAACGAACCGAGATGGACACGATGGCGATGTACATCGGCACGGAGGCCGGCTTCGACATGAACAACAACCTTGTCTACGTCGACACCATCAACGGTGCGTGCTGCAAGACGGACGGCACCTGTGAACCCCTGGACGAGGTGAGTTGCGCCAACGCCGGCGGGCGCTGGGACGGCGTGGGCACGGCCTGCGGCCAGTTGCGCTGCTGCCCGCAGCAGTATGGCGACACCGACAAGGACGACGACGTGGACATGGACGACTTTGCCCTGTTGCAGCAGTGCATGACGGTGGGCGGGGGTCCGATCAGCAGCACCCCGGGGTGCGAGTGTCTGGACTCCGAGCCCGACGGGGACATCGACCTGGACGACGCCATCCACTTCGCCACCTGCGCCAGCGGGGCCGAGATTCAGGCCGATCCGGCGTGCAGGAATTGGTGACCGCACGACCCGCCTGCCCAACCGGGCGGCCGTCACCTCCCCTATCACGGGAGGCAGGAAGGCAGTTGGTCCGCGGGCAAGCCGGGCACTGACCCGTGGCGGGCGGGCCACGTCAACGATTCGATCCCAGGGGAAGTCTCTCCGAGGCGGGAGGTTCCCGCGGGGCCGCTTGTTGTAACGGTTCTATTGCTTTGACAGTAGGTTCGCTTTTCTGTAGGTTATAGGGCGATATGGACACCCGCCCGCAACCTTTCGGGCTTCTTCGCGGCTTCTCCGACGATACGTCGAAGCGGGAGCAGGCGTACTACCAGCTTCGCCGGCTGCTGATCCTGCAGCAGATCCGCGAGGGGACGCGTCTGCGGGAGGCCGAGTGGAGCGAGCGGTTCAACGTGAACCGCTCGGCCCTTCGGGAAGCGCTGGCCCGGCTGGAGGCCGAGGGCCTGGTCGAGATGGGGCCCAAGACGGGCTATTTCGTGCCGCGGCTGGCGCCGGAGGATATCGCGGAGATTCAGGCGGTGCGGTTCATGCTGGAATCCGGGGCCATCGAGATCATCTGCGAGACCGGGCTGAACAGCGCCCGGAACCTGCGGCCGATGAAGCAGGCCTGCGACCAGTTGGCCCGGCTGGTTCAGGACGAGTATCTGCTGGGGGCGGTTGAGGCGGACTGGCGGTTCCACGAAGCGCTGGTCCTGGCCTCACAGAACCAGCGGCTGGCGATCGCCTACCGCCACTCGCCGATGTTGATCATCCACCCGGACGTTCTGGCCGGCAAGGAATGGGAACAGACGATGCGGCGGACGGTGGAGGAGCACCGGGCCCTGCTGGCCGCCGTGCTGGAGGGAGACGCCGTCAAGGCCAAGGAAACCCTCCGGCTGCACATTCGCGACCGCCGCCGACCCAGCATGAAGAGCGCAGCCGTCTGATCGCGGGCCCTACCCCCATCGCCGCAAGACCTGTCGCTGTCGTGATCTGCGAACTAACCGGGAAAGCGGAACGAGTCATGTACCAGCACGAAGCGCAAGCGAGTGCTCGCGGGACCGCTCGAGCCGACAGATGCGCACTCGCTTGCGCTTCGTGCTGGTTGAATCGCTCCGGATCGAAGGATTGCTTCTGGGTTCGCGCTCACCCCTCACCCGCCAGGTTGTTGCCGATCACCTCCGACGTTCGCAGTGCCCGGTTGTAGATGCGTACCCGATGGAGCCCGACGCCGGCGGCACCGTCGATCCGCATGGGTGCGCCGGGATTGACGTCCACGAGGGCGGGGTTGAACAATCCCCACCCGTAGGGTCGTGTGTCGCCGCCGTCGCACAGCACGCCGTCCACCATGAACATGATGATCCGAGGCCCGGCGTCGACGATGCAGGCGACATGATGCAGGCGGCCGCGCGTGGTCGGGAGAGGATCGCTGTCCCAGAACGCGCCGGTCCTGCCGTCGCTGAACTCGATTCGCACCGCGCGGTTGGCGGCGGTTTTGAGCACAAAGCCCTTGCCGACGGCGCTGCGGGCGTCGAGCAATACCCGATCGACGGGCGGATCCTCGAACCGCAGCCAGGCCTCGATGGTCAGGCCCTGCCCCTCGCGCAGCTCGGGCAGTCGCGGGAGCGGGATCGAGCCGGCGGCCATCCGGTCGGAACCGGCGTCGACGAGGAGTCCTCGCCGGGTCACCTGTTTCACTTTGCCCTGATTCCACAGGCTGGTGAGCAGGGTCGGGGCGATCTCGTGCACGCGGGCGACGGTCTTTTGCGTCTCGGTGATCCAGTATCGGCCGTCCTGCTCGATGAGGTCGGGGTAGCTGATGCGGGCGGCGGGGTCGGGGTCGTACAGGAGGATCTCCGGCTGCGACCAGTGGATGCGGCCCTGCTTCTCGATGCCGCCGGTGATCCAGGCGGGGTTGCGGCCTTCGTAGCTCTTCTGGCCGTTGTTGTGGAACCAGAACAGGTAGTTGCCGTTGGCGGTCTTCCAGAGCCGCGGGCAGGCACGGGGGTGCTTGATCCGCCGACCGCCGGGCGAATACTCGGCATAGGCGGGCAGCGTCCAACTACGGGCGCAATCGCGGCTGTAGGCGTGGCAGGGATGGCCCTCGACGGTACGGTACATGGTGTACAGCGAACCGTCGCCGAGGGGCACGAGGTTCTGCTCCTCGCTGATGGGGCCGAGCACCGGCTGCACGCCGATGTCGCCCTCGGGCCGCATGTGCCAGGTGATCCGGGCGGGATCGGGCTCGGTGAGGATGTTGTCCGACACCAGGAACCAGCCCTCGCTCCAGTTGATGACGTAGCCGCCGATCTTGCTGAAGCCGAGGATCACGGTGTCCGCGGCGATGATGGGTTTGCCGATGCCCCAGAGCATTTCGATCCGGCCGCCGAAGCTGTTGTACCGGTCGATCTCGGTGGTGCGGACGGGCAGGCGATACCGCTGGGGAGACCAGGTGCGGCCGTTGTCGTCGGAAAACTTGTAGACGTACCAGCCGAGCATGTCGGCCCGGGCGCCGCCCAGCGTCTGCATGTGCACGGGCGTGTCACGGTCGCCGTTGTAGTCGTAGAAGACGTAGACCCGGCTGCTGGGCGTGACGAGGGGCATCACCCAGGAGGCCTCGGGGCCGTCGGCCGGCTCGATGTCGATCAGGGGCGACCAGGTCCTGCCCTTGTCGGCGCTGATGGTGGCCACGACGTGCTGGCCGGGCTGCCCCTCGACGCCTCGGCCGGTGGTGAGCGTGCACAGCCAGTTGCCGTCGCGCGTGATGACGACATAGGGCTGATCGCAGTAACCTTCGTCGGGGATCACGGTGCCGTGCCGGATGTTCCGCGGATCGGGGGTCGGCTGCGGGGCGGGCGGCGCGGCGGCCAGGCTGCCCGGCAAGCACATCGCGAGACGGCAGACTCTCGTCGTCCACCTGCCCCACCGCCTGCGATACCTCATCACGGCCGAGCTGATCCGGGTGGATGGGTGTGGCTTGCGTACCGGCCACGTGGCCCAGCCGCCCTCGGCTGGGTTTGCCGGAGGCAATGGCGCCGGCGATGTGGCCCAGCGGCCCTCGGCTGGGTTTGCCGAAGGCAAGGGTGCACAATCGAGGGCGACTGTGCCACTCTTGCTTGCTGGGCCCGCCCGGACGGCGCGATGAAGGCTCTGTTGCCACATATTTGCTTGTCCTGTAGACTTTTTCGGGTCTGGCGTCGACGTTCCCAGTTGGCAGCCCTACCCACGAAACTCGATCGGAGGCACGACGTGACACGATACTGCACTTGGCTGGGCTCGGCCATCCTGCTCCTTGCGTGGGCGGGTTGCGGACCGGTCTCGCGTGGGGGTCCCCTGGTCGTTCAGCCGGGCGTGGCCCAACTGTTCGTGGACGATGCGATCATCGAGTCCGACCGGGGGATGATCCGCACGCTCCATCAGCCGGTCAAGGACCACGGCGGCGAGCGGCCGATCATCGACGCCCCGCCGAAGACCAGCCTGCTGGCTTACGGCACGATCGTGTTCGACACGAAACTCGATCGGTACGTCATGTTCGTGCAGGAGTTCGCCCCCGAAACGCGGCAGATGTACCAGGTGCTGTCCCGCGACGGCATCAACTGGGAGCCGACGGACGGTCGGTTGCTCGACCCGGTCAGCCTGGACCGGAACCTCGGCGACGTACCCCGCGACAAGGCCATCAACGCCGCCGGCAGCCGCGAGATCGACCTGTTCTCGTGCTACTACGACAGAACTGACGCGACGTACCCCTACAAGGGCTGGGCCTGGTTCGCCAACTGGGGCAACGACCTCGAGGGCATCTTCTACATTCGGTCGCGGGACGGCAAGGCGTGGGAGCGGGGCCGACAGATCGTCAACGGTTTCGCCGGGCCGGGCGACGCGAGTTGCCGTACGATCCGTCAGGACGGCAAGCTGGTCCGCGGACCCGGGGACGTGACGCTGTTCTACCACGATCCGGTGAGCAATCGGTTCCTCGGCATCTTCAAGTTCTTCAACCACGACGGCGTGGGAGCGGGCAACAACCTTCGCAGCCGCGCGTACCTGTGGCTCGATCGGCTCGACGAGCCGGTGGACACGAACCGCATCATGCGGATCGCCCTGCTGCCGCCCAACGCCTACCGCAGCGGCGACACGCCGTTCGACGAGTACTACGCCACCACGGCGTGGCGGTACGAGTCGCTGTGGCTGGGCACGCTCAAGATATTCCATCCGCACGGCGACTATCCGCATTCGGCGGCGGGCTGCGCGTTCTTCAAGCTGGTGGTGAGCCGCGACGGCTTGAACTGGAACAAGGTGCCCTACCTCAACGATGGCGGCGTGCCCGAGGTGTTTCTGCCCAACGGCCCGGAGGGCGGCCACGGGGGCCGCAACGACGGCGGCTACATGAGCGACTTCAGCCAGGGACCGCTGCGGATCGGAGACGAACTGATCTTCTACTACAGCGCGTCGTCGTGGGGCAAGAACCTCCCGCGCGAGCAGCGGCTGATGGGCGGCGGCATCTTCCGGGGCCGGCTGCGGCTCGACGGCTTCGTCTCGGTAGACAAAGGCAACGTCACGACCCGGCCGCTGATGTGCAGCGGCGCGAAGGAGCTGATGGTCAACGCCGTCGGGCCGGTCAAGGTCGAGGTGCTTGACGCCGCCGGCGAAGCGCTCGGCTCGGCGACGCTCGAGGGCGACTCGATCCGTCACGCGGCCAGGTTCGACGGCAAATCGCTCGCGGAAACGGCGGGCGGCGGCAACCCGCGCCTGCGGTTCACGGTCGAGCCCGGCGGCAAGCTGTACTCGTTCACCCTGAATTAAGGGTGCATCCGAAAAACCGTGTGGGACCGGCTTCCAGCCGGTCGGTTCTCAAGATTCCGGGATGCACAGCGAATGAAAGGAACGATGATGTCACGCATCCAAGTGTTTGTCACCAGGTGGTGTGGGACCGGCTTCCAACCGGTCAATCGGACCGGCAAGATGCCGGTCCCACACATCGCTTCGCTGCGGTACCTCACGCTCGTGGCGGGCATCTGTTGGCTCGGCGCTGGCCGGCTGCTGGCCGCCGATCCTAAAACTATCGCCGAGACCCGGCGGCTCGGCTCGGGGCTGGGGTTGTTCTTCGACGACGATCTGATCGCCTCGATGGACGGGGCGGCCCTGCGGCTGCACAGCCCGGTTCCCCGCGGCGTGGTGTTCAACTTCGACGCCCCGTGGGAAGGCGGACTGAGCGCGTACATCTCGATCCACAAGGTCGGCGAGAAGTACCGGATGTACTACCGCGGGGGCGGCGATTTGGTCCGCGAGTACACCTGCCTGGCGTTCAGCGACGATGCCGTCCACTGGACGCGGCCCAAGCTGGGGCTGATCGAGTTCGAGGGCTCCAAGGACAACAACATCATCTGGACCGGCCCGCGCAAGGCCTACGACGAGTCGCACAACTTCTCGCCATTCAAGGACCTCAACCCGGCGGCCACGCCGGAACATGCGTGGAAGGCCGTCACCGTGTCGCGACGAGGTGAGGGCGACCGGCGGAAGAACGTGCTGATGGGTTTCGTGTCGGCCGACGGCATTCACTGGAAACGCCTCCGCGATGAGCCGCTGATCACCGAAGGCGCGTTCGACTCGCACAACGTGGTGTTCTGGGACGTCGTCCAGAAGCAGTACGTCTGCTACCTGCGGGCCGGCCAGCAAGGGAAAAAGAGCATCGCCCGCTGCACGTCGAAGGACTTCCTCGACTGGACGAAACCCGAACTGCTCGACTTCGGCGGCACGCCGATCGAGCATTTCTACACCAACGGCATCGTGCAGTATTACCGTCAGCCCGAGGTATACGTGGGGCTGCCGATGCGGTTCATCCACCCGACGCAGCGTAACACCATCGGTTTCGAGAAGCGTAAGACCGACGGTTTGTCCGACGCGGTGTTCATGTCCAGCCACGACGGGCAGCACTGGAACCGGGCCTTCATGGAGGCATTTCTCCGGCCGGGGCCCGATCCGAAGAACTGGGGCGGGGCCCACGGCAACACCACACCGTCCTGGGGCATCGTGCAGACGAGCGACACGGAGATCTCGCTGTTCTGGGCCGAGCACTACGACAACTACCCGGCCAAGGAGCTGATCCCGCGCCTGATTCGCGGCACGGTGCGGATCGACGGATTCGTGTCCGTCAATGCCCCCTACGCCGGCGGCGAGTTCGTCACGAAACCCCTGACGTTCAGCGGCAAGCGGCTGGTGCTGAACTGTGCGACGTCCGCCCCCGGCAGCATCAGGGTCGAGATCCAGGACGCCGCCGGCAAGCCGCTGCCCGGCTATACGCTGAGCGACGCGGTCGAATTCTGGGGCGACGAGATCGAGCGGGTGGTCGACTTCAAGAACGGCCCCGACGTGAGCGCCCTGGCCGTCAAACCCATCCGCCTGCGATTCGTCATGAAGGACGCGGACATCTACGCCATCCGCTTTCGACCATGACGAACGGTGCCTTGCCTCCGCTCGCCGCAGCGGTAGCATATTTTCCGGTGATCACGTCGCTGCCTGAAACCGCCGTGTGCCTGCGCTGTGGGTACCTGCTTCGCGGCCTGCCCCGTAACGTCTGCCCGGAATGCGGAAAGCCCTTCGATCCGCAGGACGCCCTGACCTGGGCGAACCCGCCCGTGGGCTGGACCGCGAAGCGAGTTGCGAGGGTTCTGAAAGTGCGCGAGCGGGCGCAGGCGCCGGGGCGAAAGGAGCGGGTGTTGACCATCCTGGCCACTGTTGCGGTGCTGGTCAAGATCGCGGTCAGTCCGTTCGGGTTCCCTTCGACGATCATCGTCGGTCTGTTTGCGATCTCCGTTTTCGTGGCATGCGGGCTCGATTATGCGGCCTGTCTCATGGCCATCGGCGGCCTGAAGAAGCGCAGGATTGACAGATTGCCGGGCGCGCGGAGAAGGGGTTGGCGGACGCTGCCGGTCTGCGCGGCGCTGGTCGGCGCCGCCCTGGTGTATCCTTGGCCGCTGGCCGTCCGGTTCGCCGTCAGCTACCCGGCCCTCAGCCGGGCCGCCAGTCAGGCACGGGCGGGCACGCTGCCCCGGAACATCGGCTAGCTGGGAACGTTCCCGATCAAGCGGGTCTCGTCGACCGTCGCCAACCAGGTCAAAATCGTGACCCGGCACGGCATCGGCGGCACCGAGCAGGATCGCTTGACGTTCATCCACGACCCGGCCGCGAGCCTGAGCGGCAAACAGTACATCTGGCGCCTCACGCCGTGTTGGTACGTGACCTCCTCATGACTTGTGGGATCGTGGAGCAC
>JACQVT010000724.1 GCA_016209665.1 Planctomycetota bacterium
GAAAACCGAGCTGCCCACTGGGCGCTCTCATCTACCGCCGGGGCCGCGGTACGAACGGCGGGGCCCCGATCTTCTTCACCCAGGCCGGCCAGTTGTCGCCCTCGATGACGTCCAGCGTCCGGCTCTTCCAGTTTTCGTCGTAGAGCTGGTAGTCGTCCACCGCGTGACGGTTGCCGGCGTTGACGAACTCCCAGCCCCACCGCGTGCCGTGGGTCAACGTGGTCTCGAGGATCGTCGTCATCTCCGTGTCGTCCTGACCCCATGAGCCGGTGCCCGTCATGTGCTCGCTGATCGCCCAGTGCTTGCCGGACTCCTTGTTGACTGCCACCACGTCATCCCACGACGACGGGGTCCAGACATTCACGACGTGCGGTGCGATCTGGATGATGTCCACGCCCTTCAGGTTGCCGAGAAACACCTCGGGCGATCCCAGCCGCAGCTTCCGCTCGTCGTCGAACCGCCCGTTGTAGTCAACCGCGATGTACACCTGCGGCACCACCGACCGGATCGCCTGGGCATCGCCCGAGACCCAGTTCGCCAGCCCCCAGGCCCGAAAATCGTTGAACAACCGATTGCCGAGGAGCTGGCTCCGCTCGTCGGTGGTCCGCGGCCACTTCAGGCTGCTGCGATGTGGGTCGTCGGGCGGAAACGACTGCTGCCACTTCTCAAAGGTGGTTCGGGCCGCCTCGTTGAAGTCCAGGAAGGCCCGGCGGGGGTCTTTGTCCCCGATGCTGCACCGGCCCAGGTACTGCGGTTCGACGGTCGTCTCGATGAACAACAGCCTCTGCGTGCGCTGCCGGCCCAGCCCTTCGAGGAAGGACCGAATGAAGTCCCGGCTCCAGCGCAGATACAGCGGATGGAACACCGACGGGACCGGCTTGCCCTGCTCGCCGCCATACTCGACGTCGCGGGCCGGCTCGCCCAGGGCGTTGATCGCCGCGATCTCCGGATGCCTGCTGAACAAGGCCGCCGGCGTACCGCCGCCCCCGACGTTGTACGTCTCGAAGCTCAGCGCGCAGAACACGCCCCGCCGCCAGCAGTGGTCGAGTATTCGGCCCAGGTTCAGGTACGCCGCCTGGCGATTGCGGTCGACGCGGCCATCGCCGTCCGCGTCGAACGCATCCGGGTAGACGTTCAGCGAGAAGCTGTTGTAATTCAGTCGATCGACCAGGACCTCGATGTCCGCGATGACCTGCTCGGCGGCCTCGGCCTGCTCGAACGCCCGCAGCAGCTTGCCGGTCTTGAGGAACACCCATTGACCGTTGCGGTAGAACCGGCCGTTGCGGATCTCCCACGTCTCGCCCGGCTCCACCTGGCGGACCCCGGGTTGTGACGTCGCCCGCCGAGCCGGCGCGGTGGACCCGGCGAGAATGCCCGCCGACAAAGCCGCTATGCTCAGGAGCGCGTTCAATTCCTCCGCCTTCCTCGACCGCCGGACCGCTCCCCGCCCATCCGCCTGGATCCGCCGTCCCTCCCCCTACTTCTATCAGCGTCGGCATCCCCAGGCAAGGAAATAATGGCTGAGGCCTGAAAACCAACCGGCTGGACTCGTGCCTGGCCGCGAGCCGACTCCGCCCAAACGGCCGCCCTCGCCCCGGCGAATCGCCAGGGTGTAACCAGGTTGGCTTGAAAGACTGGAAGCGCCGCTTCGCAAAATGGCACGCGGGTCCCACACAGGCCTGTTGCATGGTCGTCGTGGCCACCACCGTCGGGACGCACGGCGCGGCCGGCCTGCTGCTCAGCGCGGCGCTGGAGCCAGTCGGGTTCAACCGGCGTGTGGCTGATGCTCTCAACGCCGAACTCCGCCCCGGCGAGCGGATCGCCGTGTGCGGCTACAAGGAGCCCACGCTCTACTTCTACACCCGCGAGCCGATCGAGACCGTCGACCCGTACGCGGTCGGCGACTTCCTGAACGCAAGCCGCGGCGGGCCGCCCATTCTGCTGGCCGCCGATGAGCGTGGTTTGGAGATCATGGACCGAACCGTCTCAGACCGGCTGCGGCCGCACTTCTTCCGCGAGGTCATCGGTTACAACCACGTCAAGCAGATCCGCTGGCAACGCGAGGACGGTGAGTTGAACATCCCCCGGAACGAATCTATCTCGCCCGATTCGGAGGGTCTGCCAACGAAGCCGGACAACAGCGACGAGAAACGCCGCCCGATCCGTCGACCCCGGACGGCCAGTGAGCCTTGGCGACTCCCAACGGCGGAGTTGTCCAGACGAAGGGCCCGACGCCAGGGCTGGTACCCACCCCTCGGTACCATCGGCACTTACGCCATCCCCCGACGCCGACGTGCGAGCTGACAAGCCCGCGGCTTGGGGTCTTTGTCCCATGCCGGTGGACTGGTGGCCCATTCGCTTTTTACAGATTTCTTTCTTGATTCGTTTGCCTACCGCGGAAACCGGGTGTATATAGAGACGTAGAGCGTTGATGTCGATGCCGACATAGTTTACTTCAAGTCCAGTTCCGACGGTAACTTGGCGACGATCCAGCGGGCCTACGAGGCCGACCGAGATCTGCTGGATTACGTCGACAACAAGATCGGCAC
>JACQVT010000731.1 GCA_016209665.1 Planctomycetota bacterium
CACCGACTGTCCACCCAGACAGATCGACCATTCTATGCACGCAGGTCCAGTAATCTCCAGTAGATACGTTCAAATCGGCTGGCAGCCGACCGTCGTCCGGCGATGCCTGAGGTTCTAACTTCCGCCTTTAGAGACGATTGCGGAGGCGAATGGTTAGCGACGATCTGCCACGAATTCTCGCGGCTGCCGAAGTAAACGGGCCCAGGCGAAAAACCGTCTGCCAGCTAAGGCACGGCGGGGCGGGGCATTTGTCAGCTTTAGCTACTCGAGTCGGGTCGTTGGATGATCCTCCGGGTCTGACCCAGGGCGCTCAACTCGTCGCCGGATAGCCCACGGTCTGGGCGTAGAGCACACGCTGTTCGGGTCGAAGCTTCAGTTCTGTTGCCAATGCCTGCTTATTGCGGTTGTGGGGCCACGCATCCAGGCCCTGTGAGGCGGCGAACAGGTAGGCGTTGCCGGCGATGGGCCCGGGGCCACGCTGCAGTAGGCCGTAGGATTCATCGCTAGCTCCCCATGATGTTGTTGTGAATTGACGCAATCCTACCAGAGCCCGGTGTCACGACGCAGCCAGCTCGATTGGCGAACGGGCCGGTGGCACCCTACCATGAACCGGCAGCACGGTCGGGGTTCTGACGGGGCGAGGTCCCATACCGTTACAGGCAAGGAAAGCGAGGCTGGTGGTGAGCGAGGGCATTCGGTTCTTTTCGGCCGACGAGGACTTCGTCGGGCACTTCGATGAACACGGGTTCGCGGCTATCCGGGGACTGCTCAGCACGGAAGAGGTGGAGGAATACCGCCGGCTTTACGCGCGGTTTCTCTCGGGGGCGATCGAGGTGGGGCCGCACCGGTCCGATCTCGCCAGCCACTGCGACCCGCACAAGGTGGGCGTCGAGAACGTGACGCAGATCATGTGGCCCAGCCATCACGTGCCCGAGCTGCACGAGCGGGTGCTGCACCGGCGATGTCTGGCCCTCGCCCGGCGGCTGTTGGGGCCGGATGTGGCGTTCGACTTCGACATGCTCATCGACAAGGCCCCGGAAACGAACACGTCCACGCCCTGGCACCAGGACGCGGCCTACTGGCCGGACCTGCCGGACAAGCGGGCGGCAAGCTTCTGGGTGGCCCTCGATCCGGCGACGCGGGAGAACGGCTGCATGTGGTTCGTCCCCGGCTCGCATGGCCAACCGATGCGGCCCCATCGGTCCGCCGGCCCGGGCGGCGGCTTCTTCACCTGTGACGCCTCGGAAGCCGAGGCCGTGGCGATCGAACTCGATCCGGGCGGGTGTACGATCCACCACGGCCACATGCTGCACTACACCCGCGGGAACTCGACGGGCACCCGCCGGCGGGCGTTCATCCTCAACTACCGCCCACAGGCAATGATCGAGATCGAACGCGAGCGGGGCTTTGACCATGGCCTGCACGACAACGTGCGGCGAGTCAGGAACGTCCAGGCCGAGGCGACATTACCGAGGTGACTGCCGATGGACGTGACAGGAACAGCCGCGCTGGTGACCGGTGCCGCCCGGCGGGTGGGACGAGGCATCGCCCTCGCCCTCGCCGAGGCCGGCTGCGACGTCGCGGTGCATTACCACCGCTCGGCCTCCGAGGCGGAGGCCGTCGTCGAGCAGATTCGCCGTCTGGGGCGGCGGGCTGCGGCGATCGAGGGCAACCTGGCGGACCGCGACGTGCCGGGATGGGTCGTCGAGGAGACGGTGCGACAGCTCGGCCGGCTGGACGTGCTGGTCAACAACGCCTCCGTGTTCGACGCGGGGGCGGTCGAGGAGTGGACGACGGAGCAGTGGGAACGCACGTTCCAGGTGAACACCATCGCCCCGGCGATGCTGGCCCGGGCGGCGGCGGCACACATGCGACACGCGGGCCGCGGACGCATCATCAATCTGGCGGACATCCTGGCCGAGCGGCCGATCCGAAGATTCGCGGCGTACTGCGCCTCGAAGGCGGCACTGGTCAGCCTCACCCGCAGCCTGGCCCGGGAACTCGCGCCGACCATCACCGTCAACGCGGTGGCCCCGGGCATCGCCATCTTCCCGGAGCATTACGACCAGACGCTGCGCGAGGAATTGGTCGGCCGCGTGCCCCTGCAACGAGCAGGCACACCCGAGGAAATCGCCGCGGTGGTCCGCTTCCTGGTGACGACCGGCGACTACATCACGGGCCAGGTGATCGCGGTCGACGGCGGGCGATCCGTCGTGCCATGACGCCCGGGTTTGTCTGGCCGACCGATACCGTGATAAAGTAGCTGACAGCTTTTCCATGAACGTCATCGTCATCGGAACCGGTAATTGGGGCTCGACGCTGGCGGGGCTGATCAACCCGCAGCAGCCGCTGCGCATGTGGTGCGAGTCGGCGGAGTGGATCGCCCGAACGAAGGACCGGCTCAAGTCGGTGGCGGGGGCGAACCGGCCCGGCATCACGGTCGAGTTGGCGTTTTCGAGCCGACTGACGGACGACGACATCGTGGTGGTGGTGGTGCCGTCATCGCAGGTGGCGGCGGTGGCCCGGCGGCTCGGGCAGACGGGGCCACCCTATCCGGTCATCGTGACCGCGTCCAAGGGGCTGGAACGCGAGACGTTCCGCACGATGAGCCAGGTGATCAAGGCCGTGCTGCCGGAGGCGACGGTGGCCGTGATCTCGGGGCCGAACATCGCCAAGGAGATCGCCGAGGGCCGGCCCGCCAAGGCGGTCGTCGGCTGCGACAACGTGACGGCGCTGCTCAAGGTCGCCAAGGCCCTGCGGAGCGAGCGGTTCTGGCTGGACATGACGCGCGACACGGTCGACCTCGAGCTGTGCGCGGCCATGAAGGGCGTGTTCGCCATCGGGGCCGGCGTGATCGCCCAGCGGCGGATGGGCGCGAACTTCATGGGGCTGATGATGACCTTCGGCCTCCGCGAGATCGCCGAGGTGGGCAAGTTCCTCGGCATCTCATCGTCGCACGTGTTCGGTATCACCGGGCTGGGCGACCTGGTGGGCACGTGCTTCAGCCCCGACAGCCGGAATTTCCGGCTGGGCGAGCTGCTGGCCGCCGGGACGCCGCTGCAGGAGGCCCTGGACCGCGTGGGCATGGTGGCCGAGGGGGCGATGACGGCGGCGGCGGTGTCGGAGATGGCGGCCCTGCGGCTGCCCGTGCCGCTGTTCAGCGCGATCGCCCAGATCGTCGAGAAGCCGGGCGAGGAATCGATCCGCCGATTCGAGCGGACGCTGCTGGAATATCCGAGTGCGTGAAGAAGCTGTCAGCTAACCAATGATTGCCGTGATCCTTGCCGCCGGGATGGGAAGGCGCTTGTCGCTGGGGGCGCCGAAGTGCCTCATCGACATCGGCGGAACGAGCATCATTCGACGGCAGGTCGCGGCGTTCCGGGCGGCGGGGGTCGAGCGGCTCATCCTCGTCGTGGGCTACCAGCAGGACCAGGTGCGCCGACATCTGGCGGACGATCCGGGCCCATTCACGTTCGTGGTCAACGAACGCTACGCCGAGACCAACACGATCTATTCGCTGTACCTTACCCGCGAGCACTGCGGGGAGGGGTTCTTCTACGCCAACGGCGACGTGGTGTTCGACCGGCAGTTGACGCAGCGGTTGGCCGGCCCCGACTCCGACGGCGCGACGCGGCTGGCGGTCAAGCCCGGGCGCTGCGGGCAGGAGGAGGTCAAGGTCATCGTCGCCGACGGCCGCATCGCCCGCATCGGCAAGCAGCTCGACCCGGCCTGCGCGCTGGGCGAGTTCGTCGGCGTCGCCCGGTTCGGACGTGAGATAATTCCGGCATTTCGGGACACGCTGACGCGGTGCGTCGAGGCCGAGGGCATCGTGGGCGACCATTTCGAGCAGGCGGTCGACCGCTTGTGCGTGGCCGGGCACCTGGCCACGCCCGTCGACGTGGGCGATCTGCCCTGCGGCGAGATCGACTTCGCCGAGGACCTGCGGCACGCCCGCGAGACGATCGCCCCGCGGCTGATCGCGTGAACGCATCGAGGAGGGATCGAGCATGATGCGCAACCGGCCCAGCGCCTATCCCGAAGCCCGTGTGGGACCGGCTTCCAGCCGGTCCGATTGGAGGGTGTTGGGATGGGCCCATAGCAACCCGGCGGCTCTGGTCGTCGGTGTGCTGATGCTGGCCACGGTGAGCCACGCCCAGACGCGGCCGGCGGGGCCGGCGAAGGTCTACGGCGTCGGTGTGGTCGGGAACTGCTGCACGCACGGGGCGGGTCTGGTCGCCAAGTTCAAGAACGACCCGCGAACCAGGGTGGTGGCGGCGTTCGAGGCCAACGCTCGGCGGGCGGCGGAGTTGCAGGTGGCGCTGGGCGGGCCGCTGGCGGCCTCGTATGACGACGTGATCCGCAACCCTGCGGTCGACATCGTGGCCGTCTCGTGCGATCCGGCCGACAAGGCGACGATGGTCGAAAAGGCGGCGGCGTCGGGCAAACACGTGTTCCTCAACAAGCCGTTCGGCGACAGCCTCGACAACGCCCGGCGGATCGCGGCCGCCGTCGAGCGACATCGCGTGAAGTTCGTGCACGACATCCCGATGGTCCGAGGCGTGCCGGTGTTCGCCCGGCTGCTGGACGAGGTTCGGGCGGGCACGCACGGGCGGGTCGTCGGCTACCATCATCTGTTCGGCATGAACTTCCCACTCGACTTCGACCTGAAGGGCCGCTGGCCCGAACGGCTCGATCCGCCCGCCAAGTCCGGCGGCGGCGAGCTGACGAACATGGGCTGCTATGCGATCGACTACGCGGTGGCACTGTTCGGCCGGCCGCAACGGGTGATCGCGCGATGGCAGAAGAACTGGGATGTCTACGAGCAAACGGGCGTCGAGAACTACGGGCAGATCGTGCTGGACTACGGGTACTTCCTGGCGTTCCTGCAGGCGGGCAAGCAGCAGCTCGCGGCCGATCGGCGCGGCGTCGCCAACGCGGTGACCATCAGCTTCGAGCACGAGATGCTCATGATCGACGCCGCCGCCCGGCTGGCGACGGTGAACCAGGTGCCGCAAGACTTCGCGGCGTTCGAGGCCGGTGCCGTCGCTCGGGGTTCACTTGACCAGCTCATCGACGCGATCGAGACCGACCGCGAGCCGTCCGGCAACGCCGCCAGCGGCGTCATGGCCACCGAGGTCCTCATGGCCGCCTACCAGTCGATCCAAGACGACGGCCGCCCGGTCGACCTGCCGCTGGCCTCCGGCGCCAACCCGCTGGTCGCCCGCCCTGCCCGCCCGCCGGCGACGTCGAAGGTTGGCGGTTGACGAGGCTATTCGTGGTATGCTCGGCCACATCGGAAGAACGCGAGGGGTTGGGCACGTGGGCTGCCTCTTATGATCGAGTCGGATAAACCGGAAGTGACGTTGCCGACCCTGACGGCTGTGCTCGTAGCTGGAGAAGTCGCTCCATGATACCGGGTCTCGTGATTTCTGGGATCGTGCTCGGCGTACTCGCGATCGGCGCTCTGGTGTGGCTCCAGTCACGCCGGGCGCACGACAATGAGCAATTCGGTTTTAACGAGTACGTACGCAATCCGAGCCTGCGCCATAAGCAAGCACAGATACACCAGGAACGTGAGGAGATGGTCGCTTGTCTGGCCAAGGAGTCGCCCGAGAAGCTGGTGCCTATGCTCCTTGATGACCAGCTCTTGCCGGTTGTTCAGCCGGCGATCTGCGAGGCAGGGCCTGCTGTCGTTCCCCACCTGATTGCCGCGCTTGCCGACCCGGCATACAGAACCCCGGTGGACGAGGAGACGCAGAGTTCTGTCCATGTCTTCTTCCGACGGTCAGCACCGATTGTCACTGTGCTCAGATGCCTGGCGGAATACGCTCCACCCGCCGCTGTGGCCTCAGTTGCCCCTCTCGTCACTGATCCGAATCAGCAGATCAGACAACATGCATCCCTCCTGCTGGGGGCCATCGCTACGGATGATGCCATCGACTCGTTGTCGGAGGCGCTCGCCGACGACGATGACTACGTTCGCAGCTACGCCATGATGGGCGTTCTGCAGGCGATGGATGCGGGCAGGGGTTCACCGAGGTTCCGTAAGGCTGTATTCGATGCGATAGTGCCGCTCGTTTGGCGAGATGACATAGCTTCCAGCGGCGATGCACCGAAATGTCTGCTGCGTTTGGATCGGCAGCGAGCCGTCTCCGTCCTGACCGGGCCAGAGGCGTTGTCGCCCGGCCGCGAGGGCCTGATGTACGTCCTGCGAGCGCTCAAAGAGGATCGAGTGCCGATCGACGGTGACGATCTCCTGCGGCTTATCGAAGCCATCGAGCCGGAGACTACCGAACACCACGATGCCCGTGTACTGGCCGAAGCTCTGCAACTACTCGCGAGGGTGGATGCGGACAAGTCGCAAGCGGCCATCCGACGTGGCCTTGAATCCAAGTCGCAGAAGGTCCGGGAAGGTGCAGCTAAAGCATTGGCGGCATCGAAGAGCATCACGGAGCCTTTCCGCATCGCGTTTGGTCGCCTGGAAAAGGCGGGTTGGAACGGGTTGACGCCTTCCCAGCGGCACGTGCTTGCGGTGCGCATCCTCATTGACGAGGTAAAGAATGGTGGTTTCGAGCAGTATTTCGTCAACAGCAGCGGTGATCACTGGGCCGACGCGGTTGCCGGGTTGGAGGCAGTCGGGGCAACCAGGGTTCACGCTCTCACACAAGAAGCGATCAGCCACTTCGGTGCAGGCGGCCCCAGCATCGACACCGACAAACGACACCGCCAGCTTGCCAGGTTGGTAAAAAAACAAGGCAAAGTGTTCTCCCATCTGGAGGACACATTCTACAAGGACGAGGACGGCATTGAAGTGTGCCTCCTGCAATACATCGTCGACCATGAGGTTGACTTCCGTGAAAAGGCTTCCACAGAGGAACGTGCATGAAGGCCGTTGAGCCCAGCTCACGCCTTTGTATCGCTTGCAACTACCCCCTCGTTCACGATGTCGAGGGAAAGTGCCCTGAATGCGGAAGACGCTTCGACGGCTGAAAGGAGACTGGTTTGTGCGGTGCGAGTGATGGACCCGATTGGTGGGAGGCTCTCTCGCCCCAGATGATCCTGCCCGTCGGCACGCAGGTCGTCACGCGGGTGACGTTGCCCGCGACGGCGGAGCGGGCAGCGATGGCGGCCGGGGCCGTGGGCGTGATCGTCAAGGCCCCGACGGACCAGACGCACGCCTACCGCATCCAGTTGGTCAGCGGGATAGAGGTGTCGCTCAAGCGGGACGAGTTCTCCATCCGCAAGCAGGACCAGCAGGCCGGGCTTTCGCGCGGAACGGCGTGCGACGAGGCGGTTCTGCGGCGGGGCATCATCCTGCGGGTCGTGGTCGGCTCGCGGGCGTACGGCCTGGCGCGCGATGAATCGGACACCGACCGCCGTGGGGTGTACGTGCCGCCCGCGGAACTGCACTGGTCGCTCTTCGGCGTGCCCGAGCAGATCGAGTCCGACGAATCGCAGGAGTGCTACTGGGAGATCGGCAAGTTCCTGGTCCTGGCCCTCAAGGCCAACCCCAACGTGCTGGAGTGCCTCTACTCGCCGATGGTCGAGTTCACGGCCCCGCTGGGCAGGGAACTACTCGACATGCGAGAGGCGTTCCTCTCGCGCCTCGTGTACCAGACCTACAACGGCTACGTCCTCTCGCAGTTCCACAAGCTGGAGCAGGATCTGCGGTCCAAGGGGGCGGTCAAGTGGAAGCACGCCATGCACCTGATCAGGCTGCTGCTGTCGGGCATCACCGTGCTCCGCGAGGGCTTCGTGCCGGTGCGGGTGGATGAGCACCGCGAACGGCTGCTGGCCATCCGCGACGGCGCGGTCGACTGGGATGAGGTCAACGCCTGGCGGCTGGAGTTGCACAAGGAATTCGATGCCGCCTTCGCCGCGACGAAGCTGCCCGAGCAGCCGGACTACGCACGGGTCGATGCGTTCCTGATCAAGGTACGGCGGGAGCAGGTGTGACGCTGTCTGGCGAGCATGAAATGCTGCTCAAGCGCTGGCTGAGCCTCGGCCAGAGGCTGTCGCTTCGCGGCGATGTCGCCGGCGCGGGCCGGGACCTTCTCGCGCGGTACTCGGAGCCTCATCGCCGATACCACAACTGCGACCACCTGGCCGACTGCCTGAAGGTTTTTGACCTGCACGGATCAGAGGCCGACGATCCCATGGCGGTTGAAGCGGCCCTGTGGTTCCATGACGTGGTGTACCGGATCGGTGCGGCCGACAACGAAAGCCGAAGCGCCGACCTGGCCCGCACGACCCTCGGTTCTCTGGGGCTTCGTCAGGCTCGCCTCGAATTCGTCTCGGAGGCCATCGTGGCCACCATGCACCGAACGGTCCCGGAACCCGGTGACGTGAGCCTGGTCTGCGACATCGACCTGAGCGTCCTCGGGTCGCGCGGCAAGCGGTACCGATCCTACGCCGACGCCATCCTGGCCGAGTCGGGGATGACCCTGGAGGTCTTCCGTCCGCTGAGGCTGCGGTTCCTCGAAACCATGCTGACCAGGCATCGCATCTTTCACACGGCCGGGTTCCGGGAGCTGGAAAAGCTTGCCAGGTGCAACATGAGCCGCGAACGAGCCGAGTTGACGAAACATGGTCGAAAGTGACACAACATTGAACAGCATCGTCCGCGAGCAGCCGTACCCGCTGCTGTTCGTGACGCTCAGCGGTGCGCACCTGTATGGCTTCCCCTCGCCGGACTCGGACTTCGACTTGCGCGGCGTGCACGTGCTGCCCGCGCAGGAGGCCCTCGGCCTGGGGCCGTGCAAGGAGACCATCGAACGAAGTCAAGTCCGCGACGGCCGCGAGATCGACCTCGTCACGCACGACGTCAAGAAGTTCTTCCTGTTGATGCTCAAGAAGAACGGCTACGTGCTGGAGCAGGTGTACTCGCCGCTGGTGGTGTATTCCACGCCCGAGCACGAGGAGCTGAAGGCCGTCGCCGCCGGGTGCATCACCCGCTATCACCTGTACCACTACCTCGGCTTTGCCGAGACGCAGTGGAAGCTGCTGACCAAAGAGTCGCCGCCGCGGGTCAAGCCGCTGCTGTACGTCTACCGCGTGCTGTTCACCGGCATCCATCTCATGCGGACGGGCAGCGTCGAGGCCAACCTGCTGCGGCTCAACGAGGTCTTCCGCCACCCGGTCATCGCCGACCTCGTGGCCCGCAAGCTCGAAGGCCCCGAACGTGCCACGCTGCCCGACGCCGAAATGCCGTACCACGAGGCCGAGTACCACCGCCTCCGGGCCGAACTCGCTGAAGCGGGCCGCACCAGCACCCTGCCCGAGGCACCGTCCGCCCGAGCGGCACTCAACGACCTGCTCGTGTGCGTGCGGATGAATGGAGTAAGGCGGCGATGACGTCCGTCCTTTGCTCGTAGCCGATCACGGGATCCTGACGCGAAGCCAATAGCCACGAAAAAGCACAGGCGGCACAAGAGAAGACAATGGTCCATTTTGTGCACTATGTGCCATTTCGTGGCTCCATTCCGGCGATCTGTGAACGCTCACGTATTCCTGACGAGGTGCCAGCCGAACAAGATTCAGGAACAAAACCGCGGCGTCAGCGTTCCGCCTCGCCGCTCGGCGGGGCG
>JACQVT010000732.1 GCA_016209665.1 Planctomycetota bacterium
GTGCCCACCGACTATAACCACGGCTTCGTCGACCATCAGGTCACGATCCCCCGATTGGAGGTCGGCGGCGAGTTGGGGACCGATCTGGAGCGGCCGCCGTGGAACAAGGCCGCCCTGCTGACCGGCAACCTCGACTGGCGGCGCATCCGCACGGCGGACCTGGCCGTTCGCACGTACCTGTTCTACGACGGCGAGGCCCTGTACGTCGGCTACCGGTGCGAGGTGACGCCCGGGCCGCGGCTCAAGGCCGAGGTCCGCGAGCGCGACCAGGACCTCAAGAAGGATGAGCACCTCACCTTGGAGTTCGACGTTGGGCCGACCGGTCGGGTGTTCTACCGCTTCGTCATCAACCCGCTCGGCACGCTCTGCGACTCAGTGATCATCGACAAAGCGTGGAACTCACACGCCGCGATCAAGACCGCCACCGACGAGAAGGGCTGGACGGCGACGGTGCGGATTCCGTTCTCGGATTTCAGCCGGAGCGAGCCGCCGGCGGGCACGTTCTGGACGTTCAACCTCGCTACGCGGAGCGGCACGGACAACTCCTGGGCCCCGGTGCTGGGCGGCTACCACATCCCGGAGCAGTTCGCCCGAGTGGTCTTCGGCGGCGAGGATGCGTCGCCGGTGCGGATGGTGGAGTTCAAGCCGCTGCGGGCGGGCGTCAACGCGCTGCGGGTGGCCTCCGCCGCGGGGACGCGCTGGCGCCTCGAAGCCGTCGACGGCCGCGGTCGCGTCCTCTCGCGGCAGGCGGACGCCGTCGCGCAGGACGGACGAGTCCGTTTCCAATTACTCGACGACCGCGTTCACCACGTCAACTTCACGTTCGCCGACGCCGAGGGCAAGGAGCTGCTGAGCTTCTGGCGGCCGGCGGAGATTCCCGAACTGATCGGCCGGCTGCCCGTGCTTCGCGAGCGGGCGGATTTCGTCCGCAAGTCGATCGAGCGGTTCCCGGAAGGCGTGCGGATCGACGTCTTTGCTCAGTGCGAAGTGCTCAAGGCCCTGGTCGCTGAGCCGACGGAGTCACTACAGCGGGACTGGACGAAGCTGCACGAGAAGCTGGTCAAGCTCGAGCGGCCCTTGACCGACGCTTGGCTGTACGCGCAGACGTTGACTCGGCTGTCGCCGAAGGCGCGCTTCGCCGTGGCCCTGGCGACGCCGATGGACCGGGTGATGATCAAGGATTTCGCCTGCCCGGGCGAGGCGGCCGACCACTACGACCTGTCGCTGGCCCGCAACGAACATGAAGCGGTGCAGCTCGTGGTCATCCCGATGACCGGCCCGCTCAAGCAGGTGGCGGTGGCCGCTTCGCCGCCCGTGGGCAAGAGCGGCCAGGGAACGCTGGCGGGCCGAATCGCGCCGGCGCTGGTCGGACACGTCGAGACCAAACTGGCCGGCTCCTACCTGCCGGATTATGTGGGCTGGTACCCCGACCCGATCCTGGACTTTCAGCAATCGTGTGACGCGGCCAAAGGCGAGCACGTGGCGTTCTGGGTGGATGTGGCCGCCGACAAGGACGCCCGTCCGGGCGACTACGAGAGCACGATCACCATTTCGGCCGCGGATTGTCCGCCGCTCAAAGTCCGCCTGGACATCCACGTGTGGGACATCGAGCTGCCGGCGGGCTCGCACCTGCGCAACGCCTTCACCTACACCGAGTCGAACACGAAACGGCTCTACAAGGACCGCTGGTCCGACCAGCTCGCTCAGCGATACAACGATTTCATCCTGGACCACCGGCTCAACATCGACTCGTTGTACGGCAAGCAGGAGCGCGATCCCCGGCTGATGCGGTACGGGGCATCGAAGGGCATGAACGCGTTCAACCTGTTCTACGTGGGCAAGGGAGCGGACCCGAACGTGGTCGGCTCGCTGCTCAAGGAGCGCGTGCCGGCCCTGAAGGAGGCCGGCGTCTATAAGATGGCGTACCTGTACGGGTTCGACGAGGTCAACGACGAGCAGTTCCCGCGGATCAAGGAGGTCTTCGGCCTCGTGCATTCGTTGTACCCCGACCTGCCCCGGATGACCACGGGGTACGACAACACGTTCGGTCGGACGACGGGGCTGCGCGATTACGTGGATATCTGGGTGCCGCTGATCCCCGAGTACGACATGCTCGAGGCCCAGCGGCTGCGGGCCGAGGGCAAGGAGATGTGGTGGTACCTGTGCGTCGGGCCGCGGCACCCATATCCCAACTGGTTCGTCGAGTCGCCGCCGATCGAGGCCCGGCTGCTGATGGGCGCGATGAGCTACAAGTACCAGGTGGGCGGCGTCCTCTATTTCATGACCAACGGCTGGTCGCTGAACGATCACCCGATCACATCCGGGCCGTACACCGACTGGTTCCCCGGCTCGGGCAAGAGCCGTGACGGCGTCTACGCCAACGGCGACGGCAGCCTCTTCTGCGCCGGCCCCGACGGGCCGGTCACGACCATTCGCTACGAGAACATCCGCGACGGCCTGGAGGACTACGAATACCTATACCGCCTCGCCGAGGTCGTCGACACCGTGGCCAAGCAACCGCCGACCCTCCAGCGGGCCGAATTCCTTCAACATGCCCGCGAGTTGCTCGCCGTGCCCGACGACGTAGTGGACTCGTCTTCGCGCTATACTTACGAGCCCTGCCGCCTTTACGACCTGCGCCGGGACGTTGCCGAGGCGATTCTCGTAGGCAAGCGATTGGCGAAGTGATCCGGTACGCCGACCGGCGCCGACGATTACTCCTGGGCCTGAGCGGCGGCCGCGACGGCGGCGTCAAGCGTCGTTAGCGTGCGGGTGCGGTGTTGGTCGTACCAGGCGGCGATCGCGGCATCGCTGGTGTGCTCGTCGCCGATCAGGGCCAGAATCTCGGCCATCTTCGGGCGGTCGATCTTGGGCTGATGGTCGCGGCCGACGGCGGCCACCTCGAGCGTCGCGATCGCCGGCAGCAGCGAGCCGAGCAGGAACCGGCGGATGCCGGCCTCGCGGCGCGGCACGGCCAGCGTGTAGGCGAGGCCTACGTCCAGGTGGCCGATGGCGTGGCGGAACAGGGCCAGGCGGGAGGCGGGCGGGACTTCGTAGCCGCCGTCCGCGCTGCGGACATGGCGGGCGGGGATGAAGCTCACGCCGCGGCCGGCGTCCACGCGGCAATCCTTGATGATGTTCGTCATCTGCAACGCGAGGCCCAGCCGCCGACCCTGCTCGCGCCAGGCGTCGGTCGCCTGGAATGCCGTCTCGCCGGCCTGCCGCAGCCGCCACTCGAACATGGCCGTGGACATGATGCCCACCGTGCCGGCGACGATGTGGCAATAGCGGTCGAGGTCATCCAGGTCCCGGCAGACGAAGCCGATACCGTCGCGGATCTCCAGCGGCCGCACGGTCCTCATGCCCGCGACCATGTCGTGGACGCACGTGTGGATCGGGCCCGACAGCTCCCCGGGCAGCTCGCGGTAGACCGCCAGCACGTCGCCGGTGCGTCCGACCAGCTCGCCGTAACCCGGCTCGGCGAACGACATCCTCGGCCACGCGGCCAGGAACCGCGACACCGCGCCCGAGTCCGCCGGCCGGTCGACGGCAGCCAGGAACGCATCGTACAGCACCGCCCGCCGAGCATCGTCCAACGAGGGCTCATCCTCGATCGTGTCCGCGATCCGGCAGAGCAGGTAGGCCACGCACAAGCCCCGGTCCAGCGGCGGCGGACATTGCGGAATGATCAGGGCGAACGACCGCGACACATCCACCAGGATGCGCCGGCAGAAGTCCCAGGCGGATTCGGTCTGGGGTGCAGATTGGCTCAATCGTTCACCTCGTCGGCGCGTACTGTAAACCCCCCTTCCGCATCGTCAAGGCCAGCGACTCGCGCATGAAGCCGGAGGGAGACCCACAGGGCCTCCGCAGCGCAAGAAAACGCCACGCCCGTTTCGGAGCGTGGCGGGAAATGCCATCTGTGCACCGCATACAGGCCGGGGCTTACAGCCCCATGCCTTCCTTGGTGAAGACCGAGTCGGGCAGGTTGGCGTTCAGCTTGACGTCGGTCATCATGTACTTGCCGAGAAGCACCTTCTTGTCGTCGTCGGCATAGGCCGTGCACAGCGACGGTGTCAGGTCTTCCCTGTCGATGTGCACCACGAGCACACGGTCGGGCCACGGGCCGTCCTCGCCCGCGTAGGGCAGGCGCCGCTCGAAGACCAGCGTCTCGCGCCCATTGACCTCGCCCTTGCCCACGTACTCGAACCGCAGCCGGTCCTTCTCCTGGGCCAGCCGGCAGAACTTGACCACCAGGGCCAGCGAGTTACGCAGTCCGAACTGGTTGATCGTCCGCCGCGAACTCTTGCGGGCGTCCGCACCGTCGATCTCCCGCATCACGTAGGGGATGAACAGCCGGGCGATCGCCCCCGGCTCGACGACCGCCAACTGTTTGCCGTTTTCCGTCCAGCGGTCGGCGACGTACAGCACCCGCGA
>JACQVT010000067.1 GCA_016209665.1 Planctomycetota bacterium
CTTCGGCCAAGCGGAGTTCTTTGAGGAACTCCCCGATCCGGCGGTTCCGCGCCGGCACGGGAGGCAGGGGCTGGTGGCCCCCAAGGTGTTTCCGATCGATGCCGTCGACCGGACCCGGATAGCTTATGACCTCGATCCGATTGGGATACAGGTAGATCTTGCTCGGCTCGGCTATGTCCTCGTAGCTGCGATGATAGACCGCGTTGACCACCGCCTCGCGGAGAGCCAGGCTCGGGTAACTGACCCATCCGTGCGTTTCAATCCTGTCGTGGGCTTTCTCGAGGTGCCGCGTGCTCATCTGCTCCAGAAAGGCAAGGCACTGTCGAACTTGGTCATGAAGCGGCCCACGGAAACTCCGCTCCTCGATCGTGTTTCCTCCCGCATCGTCGGCGAACTCAGCCACCTCGATTCTGGCTCCTGGAAACCACCTTTCGGGAGTGTCGCTGAAGAACAACAGAGCCACGTTTCTGGGAGCCTCGTGGCCGTTGGCCGAGCGCGTGATCTGCATCAACCGATACACACGCGGCACATCGGCGTCGTTCACCAACTCGCTCTTGACGTCTTGTAGAAACTCGCGAACGCGGGTCTCGCGGAGGTCGGCAACAGTCGCCTCGAAAGCCCGCCGATCGTCGAAGGGCACCCGGGCGGTCGACTGCAGGAGACGGGTCAGGATCTCCCCTTTTGCTTCGACTGTCTCGCTGCCGATTCGGACGAAGTACCGGTGCCCCTGAACACGGGCACCGGGTGCTTGATGGGGTCGCAAATCGGAAGCGGGTGCCCACAGCACGAGCACGAGCTTGCCGTCCAGCCGTTCGGGAGACAGGACGGGCATGTACGCCGGCGTGATGCGATTGCAGTTGCCCCGAATCCATTTCTGCGCTGCGTCCAGTTCTTTGGGATCGAGTCCTTGGACGGGCCTGACCGCCACACCCTCGCGTTCGGCCACTCCGATGACGACATATCCGCCGTTCAAGTTCTGGAGGTCGTTCGCAAATGCGCAGAGCGTCTCAAGAATCTGCGGGCCCACTGTCTGGGCATTCCAACCCGCCTTGAGTTCGAGCCGCACGGATTCGACCGCTGAGCCGCCGACAAGTTGTTCGACTCCTAACGGCAATACGCCGCTCATGTATCCTGCTCCTGCCGCGATGGACCCTCGCCGGCACTCACCATTCTAACACAGAGCCCCACCCCGGTCTCTTAACGCCTCCGCGAAACGGATCGCTACCGCCGCAGTTCGGCCGGGGGCGGCTCGAAGCAGGCGGCGCAGCGCGGCTCGTAGCTCTCCGGGCCGCCGATCATCGTCTGTCCCGCAACCGGGGTCAGCCGCTGCGTGTGGTCCGCGATCGAACCGCAACGGGCGCACACGCCGTGCGTGGTCACCACCTCGTCGGCGATGGCCGCCACGCCGGGCATCGGGCCGAACGGCAGGCCCCACGAATCCAGGTCCAGCCCGGCCACGATCACGTCCCGGCCCTGGGCGGCCAGCGTGCGGCACACGTCGACCAACTCGTCCCCGAAGAACTGCGCCTCGTCGATGGCGATCAGGCTGGCGTCGGCGGTGAGATCCAGGATGCGGTTCGGGTCGCGGACCGGGACCGCGTCGATGCGTTGGCCGCTGTGCGTGACGATCTGCCCGGCGGCGTAGCGGTCGTCGCTGGCGTGCTTGAAGGCCACGACTCGTCGGCCCTCTTCGCGGGCCGCCCGCAGTTGGCCCACAACCCGCTCGCTCTTGCCGCTGAACATGCAGCCTTGGATCACCGTGATTCGGCCTCGTGCCATGCGGTCCGCCACCTCCGGCCAGCCCCTCGAGATGGGTCCCGCAATACCGGACCGGCATCCCAGATGCAAGCCCGCCGGGGCGGGCGGATCGCCTCCGGCTGCGATCCATCGCGTGGTGTCGGGGCAGCGCTGTAACTGGCCCACCTCCGCCAAGTTAGGCCCGTCATCAGTGGGGCATACCGGCTGTGAGAGCGCGCGTCGCTACAACCGGTACAATCCGCGCGTTCCCTACTCGCAGGCTAACCCGCCATCCCCTAAGGGGTTACGCCGTCGCGCCGTCGGCCCCGGCCCCGATCGGCACGTCCCCTGCCCTCAGGCGGTGCGGAGGAAGGTGCATCCAGATCGCGAGTGCGGGAGGAGCCACATGTCAGCCATATCTGGAATCGGTCCCGTGTCCGGCGGCATCGTACCGCCCGAGAACCACCAGCCGGCCGGGGCGGCCGTCGACACGACCCCGGCCAACACCTCAGCCGCCGGCTCGCTGGCCCAGAGCAGCTCCATCCTCTCTCTCAGCACCACCTCGATCAATGCGAGCAGCGAGTCGCTGATGATCGCCAACACGTCCGCGCTGGCCGGCAACGACGCGGTCGGGGCCGCCCTCTTGCTCCTCGTGCTCCAGTACCTCCAGACCAGCGACCCTACGGAAAAGCAGAACCTCCTCAGTATCATCCTCGCCATCGCCGGCGCCCAGCAGCAACAAACCGGCGAGACCAGCACGCTCATGTACAGCTCGTCCAGCCTGAGCATCGAGACGACACAGATGACCTACGTAACGTCCGACGCGCTGAGCGCTTACTCCGGCGCCACCGCCAACCAGCAGGCGCCCCAGATCGACCCCGGCGCCGCCGGCCTCGACATGGTTGCATAGCGCCTGCGCCGCGGCCGCTCGCGTCCACAAGCAAAAAGCGGCCGGCGCTTGCGCCGGCACGCTCCAAGTTCATAACCCCCGTTGTATGGACTCGGACCCTGGGCTGGCTGCGCCCGTCTCAGGTCCTCCGGGCCTTCGCCACGCCGAAGCGGCTACGGCCGCGCAGGCGGGCCGACGGGTCGCTGCTCGCTGCGGCGAAGGAGCCGCTCGAGCATCTCGATCTTCTGGCGGATTTCCTCCGGCTCCAGCCGGCGGTCGCCGTCGCGGCCGAGCACATCGAACGCCCGTGGCCCGGGAGCCGTCATCCGATCCCGCATCGGCCCAAGCCCAGGCCCGGGTCCAGGGCCGAGACCCTCGCCGCCGCGCCGCCAACCGGGACCCTCGCCGCCGCGCATCCAACCGCGTCCGCCGCCGGGCGGCTGAAACGCCGGGCCTCGGTCGCGGCCTTGCCATCCGGACGGGCCGGGAGGCCCGGGCCGCCGATCATCGGGCCCGCCAAGCCGCGCGTCGGGACGCCCCCCATCCGGACGTTGCTGCGGTCCGCGGTCGAACCGATCCCCGTACGGACCGCCGCACATCGGGCAGCACCCGCGGCCGCCGACAGATCGCTCGTCGCGCGGTCTGCCCCAGCCCGGCCGGTCATCGCGATTACCGAGCCGTCGCTCGAACCGATCCGCTCGCGGCGGCTCGAACGCCGGGCCCCCGCCCCCCCGCTGGTCGCGGCGAGCCCCCCAGCGA